>DATMNS010000213.1:0-7300 GCA_035568735.1 Chthoniobacterales bacterium
AGGCGGAGGAAATCCCGCTCGAGATCCTTTTCGAAGACGATGATCTGCTCGTGCTGAACAAGCCAACCGGTCTGGTCGTTCATCCCGGCGCCGGCAACCAAACGCACACGCTCGTCAACGCGTTGCTTCATCATTGCGCCAGCCTTTCCGGGATCGGCGGAAAGCAACGGCCCGGGATTGTGCATCGCCTCGATAAGGAAACGAGCGGCTGCCTTGTCGTGGCCAAGAATGACGCCGCGCATCAGCATCTCGCCCGCCAATTCGCCGAGCGCGAGGTGAAGAAAATTTACCTCGCACTCGTCTCTGGCGTCCCGAAGAAACCGCGCGGCACGATCGAAGCGCCGATTGGCCGGCACCCGGTGCAACGCAAGAAAATGGCGGTCCATCCGACGCGCGGGCGAATCGCAAAGACGGATTACCGCGTGCTTCAATCTGGCGGCGGGGTCAGCCTGGTGGAATGCGCGATCCACAGTGGGCGCACCCACCAGATTCGCGTCCACCTGCACTATATTGGCCATCCCGTGGTCGGTGATTCTCTCTATGGGAAAAAAGTCGCTGGCCCGCGGCAGATGTTGCACGCCTGGAAACTCGGTTTCACCCACCCGCGGACCGGCGAGCGCCATTTTCTGGAAGCGCCGATCCCGGAAGATTTTCGACGGTGGCGGGATGCGGCCTTTACGCCGGCGACTCGTTAGGCGGCGATTTGGGCCGCAACGCCAGGAGCGCGGCGACGATCGGCGGGATGAGGATAAAGCTGCGCAGCCACGGCTCCGAATGCCAGGGCAGCAGAAAGAGCCGTTCGTCCCAAAAGAGGTAATAAGCGAAAACCGTGATCGAGAGCACCTGCCACGCGTCGGCCCGGCGCCACGCGGCGAGCGGCAGGATCCAGGTGCAATACCACGGATGCAGAACCGGACTCAGAATCAGCGCCGTGCCCATCACCCAGAGCAGGCCGCGACGCCAATTCCGCATAAAGAGGAGCGACACGAGCACAACTGCGACGATGATCACGACGTTGTAGTGATAATTCTTCTGGTGCGGATTGGGCCAGAAGCTCTCCTCGATGAGCCACCAAAACATGTCATTCAAACGCGCGATATAAATGAATCGCCCTAACGACTGCCAGATGGGCACGCGCGGAAATCCAAATGGCAGACTGAGCAGGGCCGGAATTCCCAGGCTGAGGGCCAGCGCCCAGGCGCGGCGCCCGAGCGCGAAAACGCAGACCGGCAAGATGAGCACCGGGACGAGCTTGATCGAAATCGCCGCCCCGAGCGCGCCGGCGCCGAGCACGGCCCAGCGCCATTGCCCGGCCGCATCGGTCGCGACCCGACTCCGGACAAAACAAAGAATCCCGGCGAGCATCGCCAGAATCATCAAACTGTCGAAGTGCGCCGCCCCGGCGAAGCTGTAGACGACGAGCGGATTCCAGGCGTACCAGGCGGCATCCGCATAGCGCGCAGGCCCGCCGATGAGGCGCAAGAGGACCGCGATGGCGCCGAGATCGGCGGCGGCAAAAAGCAATTTGTAGAAGAGCGGGTCGGCCGCGAAGCGACTCAGCCCGGCGAAAATCAGTTCGGTGCCTGGCGGATAGATCGCGCTGAAATCGCGGTGATTGATCTGATTCCAATCCTTGAACTGCGCCCGCACCGGCGCCAACTGTTCGTCGTTAGGCGAAAACACGTAAGGATTGAAACCCGCGTTCTGGACTCGCCCCTCCCATTGGTAGCGCCAGATATCGTCCCCCGGTTCGAGCGGGAGCGCCACGGTTCGCAGGAGAATCGCCACGCTCCAGAAAATCACTGCTCCCATCCGGCCCAACGGCAGTTTGGCGAAGGCGGACGCGGCCGCAAAAAAGCCGATCCCGCAGAGCACCGCGGTCTCGACAAATTTGACCGGCATCGTGGCGTAATGCCAGTCATCAAAACGGTGGAGCGCCGCGAGAAGCAGGATCTCCGCGAGGAGCGCGAGCCAAAACCACGCCTGCCTAACGATCGGCATCGGGCGTCCTTTTTCTTGTGATCCGTTGCAAACCGAGGCGGTAGGCGGCGACGTCGACGATTTCCGCCACCCGCCGCTTCAAACGCCGGGCTCGCGTTCCCAGAAAAAGCAGGAAGATGGCGTAGGGAACCAGGATCCGCAGATCGACCCCGGCGCTGTTCAGGTCGCGGTAGAGGATCATCGCGAGGACGAGCAGATTGAGGATGACCGTCGTAGTCACAAAGCGGTAGCGGAGCCGGACTCTCGTCAGGCACTTCGGTCCGCCGTGATATTCCGTCACGGTCTGGAGGACGACGCTCCAAAAGAAATTTCCGTAGATTTGGATGTCCCATTCTTTCCAGCCGGTGTCGGCCGAGTAGCTCCAGCCTTCTTCTTCAAGGAGCTGGAAGATCGATTTGAGAAGTGCATTGCGCTCGACCCCCGCCTCGCTCCAATAGTTGCGCCGCCGCAGACTCCCCCGGCCCGCTGTTCCCGAAGGCATTTTCTCATGCGTCCCGATGACGCCGCGCGGGGTGCGCTTGAATTCCAGCCAGGTGAAATAGCGGTTCCAACCACGCACCAGCGGTTGCGCGAAGGCGAGAAACATGACGAGCAATCGCGCCGCCACCGTGTCGAACCTCGGCTCAATCCGCGCCCGCAGCATGTAGGAGAGCGCGACGCAGAGCGTGCCGCCCAGCATCAGGTAGGGCACGATGCGCAACACGGGCAGGAAGATTCCCAGCCCGAAAAGAAAAAGCGTGAGCACGAACCACTCGATACTGCTGAGGTAGTTGGCGATTTCCGATTGCGGCGACGGATAGATCGATTGGAAAAATCCTTCGCCAAAAATCCCGTGATAAATGATCGGGCGGTTGATGAACCAACTGAAACGGGGCGAGCCGTAGATCTGCCCGCGCCATTTCGCGGTGCCTGTCGGGCCAAAGAAAATAAGGTGCTTGAAACGCAGCATCGATTCGGCCTCGCCGTATCCGGCCTGCTGTTTGCGAAACGCGCCTAACGTAAAGCGGCGATGATGCCAGACGATCGCGGTCGGACTAAAAGCGATGACGTGGCCTTCCTGTTGCAGGCGCCAGCAGAAATCGACGTCGTCCCCGGCCTTGCGATACTCGATATCGAAGCCGCCGACCGTGTCGAAAGCCCAGCGGTAAAAAGCCATGTTACACCCGGGAATGTGCTCGGCGACGGTGTCGGTAAGAAGCACGTGGCTCGGGCCGCCCGGCGCCGCCGCGACACAGGCCTGCACCCAGTTTTCCGCCGGCGGCGAAACGTTCGGCCCGCCGACGCCGGCGTAGTCGCCGCTCACGAGCGTGCCGATCAGGTAATAGAGCCAGTCGGGATCCGCCATGCAGTCGGAGTCGGTGTAAGCGAGGACCTGGCCTTGGGCGGCGGCGGCGCCGGCGTTGCGCGCGTAGCTCAAGCCGTGATTCTCCTGCCGAATGTAGCGGACCTTCGGGTAGCGAGCCGCGATCTCCGGCGTGTTATCGGTCGAGCCGTCGTCCACCAGGATCGCTTCGTAGGTCGGATAATTGATCTTGCCTAACGACTCGAGGCATTCCGCGAGCGTTTTGGCCCCGTTGTAGGAACAGACGATGACTGAGACGAAAGGCGTTTGCGGCAAATCGCGGTGCGGGAGCGAGGCGTCGTCCTGGCCGAGCTTCTTCTGCAACGAGAAGAACGACTTCTTCGGCGTCCGGTCCCGTCGCACGAGCCCGAAGGACCAATCTGTAATCTCGGTTTCGCCGGTAAACCATTCATCCGTCCAGGCGAAAAAGATCGTCCCGGCAAGACCGCAACGGACCACGCTGTCGACGTGCCAGCCGAGCATTTCAGCCTGCTCCTCCTCGCTATGGCGGATCGTGTCCATGCCAAATTCGCCGAGCATAAGCGGCTTTTCTTCCGCCAGGTTTTGCAGGCGCAGAAGGTATTTTTCAAAATCGCGCTGGTCGTGCAGGTAAACGTTGAAACAGTAGAAATCGACGTTCTGCGGGAGGAGATACTCCGTCGGCGGATAACTGGCGTAGGAGAAGAGGACGCTTGGATCCGCTTCGCGGCCGACGCGAATCAGGGTCTCAAGAAATTCCGTCACGCGACGCACACCCAGCCAGCGGACCATCGTGGTCGGGATCTCGTTGCCGACGAGATAGCCAAAAATGGCCGGATGGCCCGCCTGGAGCGCGACCGCCGCGCGCACCGCCCGCACGATCTCGCGCCGCGTTTTGGCCCGAACGAGAAATTCCACATGCTTCGCCCAGGGAAGCGTGATCAACACCCGCACGCCGGCCTCGGAACAAGCATCGAGGAACCAGCGCGGCGGGAGATGATATGTCCGCACGACGTTGATACCCAGGGCACGCATCTGCGTGAGGTCGCGCCGCGCCTGTTCTTCGCTGCCGAGATAATCCCCCGCTGCGTCCGGCCTGAAGGGCCCGTAAGTGGCGCCCTTGACGAAGAACTTCCGGTCGCCCTCGAAGAAGAACTTGGCGAGAGATCGAACGCGGACCGGCAAAGTCTGACTCACGAGGAGCTTTTCCTAGTGCAGGGCGGTGGCGGACGCAAAACTTTTGCGCGTCCCGCGCCTAACGGCTGAGTCGGGCCAGTGCCTCGCGGACCACCCGGGCTGTCGCTTCGATCTGGTCCGGCCGATGCGCCGTAGAGATAAACCCAGTCTCAAACTGCGACGGCGCGAAATAAATTCCCGCCTCGAGACAATGAGTGAAGAAACGCGCAAATTTTTCGAGGTTGCTCCGTCGCGCGCCGGCCAGATCGTTCACCGGTTCGTCCGCAAAAAAGAGGCAAAACATCGAGCCGATACGATGGAAAACAGCCGGAGTCTTCGTTTCGCCGATCGCATCGCGCATCGCCTCTTCGAGTTGCGCGCCGAGCGTTTCGAGCGCCTTCCAACCGTCGGTGCGTTCAAGCTCCCGCAGTTGCGCGAGGCCCGCGGCCATGGCGAGCGGGTTACCGGAAAGGGTGCCAGCCTGGTAAACCGGCCCGAGCGGCGAAAGTCGATCCATGATCTCCGCGCGACCGCCGAAAGCGCCCACCGGCAGGCCGCCGCCGATGACTTTGCCGAGCGCAGTCAGATCGGGCCGGACTCCGTAGACTTCCTGCGCCCCGCCACGCGCAACGCGAAACCCGGTCATCACTTCGTCGAAGATGAGGAGCGCGCCGTGCTGGGTGCATTCCTCGCGCAGCGCCGCGAGGAAGCCGGGCTGCGGAAAGTAGAGGCCGGCATTGGCCGGAATCGGTTCGAGGATGATCGCGGCGATCTCGTTTGGATTCGCGCGGAGCGTCTCGCGCACGGCCTCGATATCGTTGAAAGGAAGGGCGATCGTTAGGCCAGCGAACGCCTCCGGCACCCCGGCGCTGTCGGGCTGGCCGTGCGTGAGGGCACCGCTGCCGGCGCGGACGAGCAGAGAATCAACATGCCCGTGATAACAGCCCTCAAACTTGATGATCTTGTCGCGTCCAGTGAAACCACGCGCCAACCGCACGCACGACATGGTCGCCTCCGTCCCGCTGTTCACCATCCGCACCTTTTCGATCGAGGGGACCCAGCGGCAGATTAATTCCGCCATCTCGACTTCCAGCGGGTTTGGAATTCCGAAGCTGACCCCGCGACCGGCCGCGGCGCGAATCGCCTCGATCACTGCCCCGGGAGCGTGGCCGAGAATCGCAGGGCCCCATGTGCCGACGTAGTCGATGTACATTTTGCCATCGACGTCCCAGATGTTGGCGCCGGCCGCGCGCTCCACGAAAAACGGCTCGCGACCGAGACCACGAAAGGCGCGCACGGGGGAATTGACCCCGCCAGGGATAAGGCGGCAGGCGCGGGCAAAGAGTTCAGAGGACTGCGCAGGCATCGAACTAACGGTCAACGTGCAACGTACAACGTTCAACGTTGAATGGATGGAGCCCGTTTGTTAACTACCTCCTGCGCGCATTCCTACCCCTGGCTTCGCAACGACGGCGGAGCTTCGTCTCCTGGCTAAAAATCGGCTTTTTCCCGGCCGAGGTCAGAACAATGCTGCGGAACCCTCTGGAAGAGCGACGAGGGTCTGATTTACTCTGAAAAGCAGAATCACTGCGGTCCTCCCCTGATCTTGAAGACGTTTCCGCTGTAATCGGCGAGGTAGATCTCGCCGCGGGCGTCTTCTCCCAGCGAAGTTAGCGAGCCTAAAGTGTAACCGCCAATCCGCGTGGGAAACAGTTGGAAGTGATCTCTTGGAAATTGGAAGCGACCCCCTCCCCCGATAAACCAAGGTGAAGACTCTGCCCAAAGAGTTCTGGGGATCCGGGCCGAACAATCACCGAAGACATAGAGGCCGCGCAGATCGTGCACTTTCGTTCCGCGATAGGATCGACAGGAAACACGCGGAGACGCAATTTTTGATATTACGCGTCAAGGTGGGCCGCGGAGTTGTGTTGGGGTTTCGTAGGATTCTTAACCCCTACGGGAGCCTAGCCAGGTCTTAAAGTGAAGCTTTTTACTAAGGTTCTTCCCTGAATTGCCAGCAAAGAACTTTTAACCGCGGACTTTCCGTGCGAAGCACGCCGGTCCAGAGGGGACCAACGTTGACACCCCCAGAGGGCGCGCCTACGCTCCGGTTCGCAAATCGGCGGGGTAGCCAAGTGGTAAGGTCGGGGTCTGCAAAACCTCTATTCGCGGGTTCGATTCCCGCCCCCGCCTGTTTTCAGAGGAAAATCAGCGCAAATCAGGGCGAGAAAATGCCTAATTCAGAACAGAAATCAGAACACGTCCACTGATTTCAGCCGTGTTTGCCGAAGGTCGCTTTAGGCTCCTCCGACGAACTGCACGAGCGAGTGGTTCGCCAGAACGTTGATTGAGAAAAGGCCACCGGGCACAGGCTGATTTTCGAGTCCGCAATTCCGCCTGGCGACGTAATCGAACCGTTCCAGGTTGCGGGCGCTGTCGAGAATCTCGGCCGGCTGCATTGATTCAAGGTGCGGCAAGACCTTGTCTGTGACGCCCGCCATTCGTGCTACGTGCCGTTCTGCGCGCTCGCGCATCGTGATTGCGGCTGATTGCATCGGGGTGATTGCATTGATTGCATCAGGCTTAGCCAATTCTCGGGCCAGGTCCGGGCGCTCAATCAATTTCTCGGTTGCGATTTGCTGCGTCCAGCGTTCGCGCTTGGCGCGAGCGAGCACAGTCCCCCGCTGGGATGCCCATGTTGCGGGCCAGTTCGCGCAGACCGATGCCGCTGGCGTATGCAGTCCGGATTTCCGCCCAGGTTGATGCTGGGATGCGGCTCATGTTCGAGTGAACGTAATCTGC
>DATMNS010000214.1:0-2764 GCA_035568735.1 Chthoniobacterales bacterium
TTTTCATAGGATTGTCTAGAAAAAGAAGCCGAAACCAAGATTTCCGCCAACGGAATCGACGCCGTAATTCGGGAGCTTGATGGTCGCATTCGAAATGTGGCGATACCCCGCCTCAATGACCATCGACCAGCGATCGTTCAGCATCAGACGCGTACCGCCCACGCCTTGGAGATTAAACTCGACCGGGAGACTGACGAGTCCGCCCGACGCTTTCTCGGAGATGTCGGTGTAGACACCACCGGCCCCGATTTGCAGGTAGGGAATGAGGCGCGCCCGCGGCTGGATGAAATTGTAGCGAATGATAAGGGTCGCGCCGGCGGTGACGTTGCCCGGGCCTTCAAAGATGGGGCCGGCGAACACTTCTCCGAGAAGCTCAAAATTGCCGGCGAGGAGACTCGTGCCATGCGGATTGCTCAACATCAAACCGAGGCGCAGACTGTCGACTGCGAGATCGACCGAAGGCCGGTTGTTGCCACCGCGATCGAAAAAGAAGAAGGCGCCGGCGACGTTCTGAAATTCCTTCGACCCCTTGGCGAAGTTACTGTCGACCTCCGGCGTTTCAGTGGTTTGGACCGGCTCTTCCGTACCGGCGCGAGCGGTGCTACTGACAAGAAGTGCGAAAACGCAGGAGACGAGAATTTGTTTCATCTGCGCGCGATAGAACGCCAACCCGGAAGTATTGTCAACCGGCTTGGAGACGCTGAAGGAAGCCGGACGGCAACTCGCGGAATCGGGACGCCCGGTCACTTCCCTTTGCCGTAATGCTCCCGAACGTAGTCGGCCACCGCGGCGCGCCATGGGCGCGGCGTTTCTCCGGTCAGCTGCTCGTATTTGCCGGTCGCCAGCACGCTATAAACCGGTCGGCGAGCGACAAAATTCGTCATCTCGCCTAACGACGCCGCAGCAATCGTTCTCGCCTTCATCGGGACGCCGAACTCGTGGCAGCAGTCGAGTGCCCACTGCGCATACTCCTGCCAGCTGCACGCTCCCCGATTCGCCAGATGAACGATCCCGCGGACCGCCGCCGAATCGAGCAGTGGTCGCAGCAAAGTCGCGATGTCGGGCGTGTAGGTCGGCGTGGAAAATTTGTCGGCGACGGCCGCCACCTGCTCCTCGGCGCGCGCTTTCTTCAGAATCGCGTCCACGAAACTCGCGCGATCCGGCCCGAAGACCCACGAGACGCGGATGACCAGCGCGCGATCGTTCGCCGCCAGGACCCGCTCCTCGCCGGCCCGTTTCGACTCCCCGTAGACGCTGATCGGGTCGGCCGGATCCTGCTCCGTGTAGGGCGCCCGCTTTTCCCCATCGAAGACATAATCGGTGCTGACATGGACGAATCGCGCCTCCTTCTCTCCGCAGATTTCGGCGAGCACCCGGGGCGCCTCGGCATTCAACCTCATCGCCTCTTCGCGATGGTCCTCACAATAATCCACATTCGTTAGGGCAGCGGCGTTGATCAGGACGTCAAAGGGCAGGGACGCAAGCGTCCTGCGCAGCACTTCCGGTTGTCCCAGATCGAGCTGGGCGTGAGTGAACCCGATGGTCTCGTCACGCGATGCATACTCCCGGGCCAGCGCCGCCCCCAGCCGTCCACCGGCCCCCACCACGACGATTTTCGGTTTCGCATTCACAGAATCAAAAAGACATGCTGGTCAATCAAGCTGATGAACCACAGGTGTGACCGGCAAGCAAGGTGCGACCTTGCAACCTGCCAGTAAGCCACCCGCTCTTCCGGGCAACAGACTTCCTGGCCAGCGCGTCGTTAGTCTTGACATCTGGCCCGGGAATAGCTGACGTTCCTAAACTATGCGCGCGATCTGGAAGGGCAGCATCAATTTCGGTCTCGTTTACATCCCCGTCTCGGTCTATCCGGCCACGAAGGAGGAGAAGATCAGTTTCCGGCAGCTCCGGGCGACGGACCTGAGCCCGATCCGTTATAAAAAAGTGGCCGAGGCCGATCAGAAAGAAGTCCCCGCCGACCAAATCGTCAAAGGCTTTGAATACGAGAAAGGGAAATGGGTCACGCTGAGCGATGAGGATTTCGAAAAAGTCCAGATCGAATCCACTCACTCCGTCGAGATCACCGACTTCGTCGAGCAGGCGCAGATCAACCCGAAGTTCTTTTACAAACCCTACTTCCTCGAGCCACAAAAAGGGGGCGAAAAAGCCTATGCGCTCTTGCACAAGGCGCTCAGCACTTCCGGCCGAGTCGGGGTCGCCAAGGTCGCGATCCAGAAGCGCGAGTATCTCGCGGCAGTGAAACCCGACGGTCTCTTTTTGATCCTTGAACTGATGCACTTCGCCCAAGAGGTTCTCGAACCCGCATCGCTCAACAGCGCCGAAGACAAGACTGTCTCCCCGCAGGAATTGAAGATGGCGACCGCGTTGATCGACGCGATGACCACGGAATGGGAGCCGACCAAATACAAAGACCAATATCAGACCGCGCTCATGCAGTTGATCGAAGAGAAGGCGCAGAAACGCGCTCCCGCGGCCAAACCGCCCGCGCCCCGCGTCCAGCCAAACGTGATCGACATGGTCGCCGTTCTGCAGCAGAGCTTGCAGCGCGCGAGCCACCAGAAAAAATCTTCGGCTGGTCGGTCGGCCGCGACGAAGTCGACCGCGGCCCTCGTCAAGCGGAAGCGCCGATCCGCCGCGGCCTAGCGTTGGCCCTCGTTTCGCCTGGCGGCCCGCGCGGGGCGAAATCACGCGGCAAATACTTCTCGCTCCGGCCCCGAAGAACATGACGGCAGGGTAACAGAAT
>DATMNS010000215.1:0-24156 GCA_035568735.1 Chthoniobacterales bacterium
GCATTGTTTTCTCCCTCGTCGTTAGGCACTTATTCGTCCGAAGTTTGCGCTTTCGGCCGGCAGAATCGATGCTCGTCGGTGGCTTCCACCAGCACTGCTCAATCCCGCCTCTCCGCCCTTGTGGAACCGGTTCGGGCTGGATGCATCGAGATCCGCGGAGCCCGCCAAAACAACCTCAAGGGAATCGATCTGGACCTGCCGCTGGGGCAATTAACCGTCGTCACCGGACCGAGCGGGAGCGGCAAATCAAGTCTCGCCTTCGATACGATTTACGCGGAAGGCCAGCGTCGCTACGTCGAGACTTTCAGCCCTTACACGCGGCAATTTCTCGAGCGGATGGACAAGCCGCGGGTCGACGAAATTCGCGGCATCCCGCCGGCAATCGCGATCGAGCAATCGAACCCGGTCAAGAGCTCACGCTCGACCGTCGGGACAATGACGGAAATCAACGATTACCTCAAGCTGCTTATGCCACGGGTGGCGCGCGCCTTTTGTCCGAGCTGCGGCCGGGAGATTCGGCCGGAGACGGCGAAGTCGATCGCGGATGAGATCATGGCGCAAAGTCCGGGTAAGACGGGACTGATCACGTTTTGGGTCGGGGTGCCGGCGAAGACCGAGCCGGCCGATTTTTTCGCCTTTCTGCAACAGCAAGGCTATCTCCGCGTCTGGCTGAACGGCGAAGTTGTGCGGGCCGACAGCGAAAATAGAAAAGTTCGCCTCGGCGCGCGCGTCCAGGTGATCCAGGATCGCCTAACGATTTCGGAAGAAGGCCGCATCCGCCTCGTCGAGTCGCTCGAAACCGCGCTCCGCTTCGGGAAGGACAAGATCAACTTCGTCGATCTCGCGACGAAGGCGGAATATCCCTTCTCCACCGGCTGGCATTGCGCCCATTGCGATCTCGACATCCGTCCACCGACTCCCGGGCTCTTCAGTTTTAACAATCCGTTAGGCGCCTGCCCGACCTGTCGCGGCTTCGGGCGCACGATTGGGCTCGATCTCGATCGCGCCATTCCCGATCGTTCCCTCTCCATCGCGCAGGGCGCGGTGCGCGTTTTCCGCGGCGAGGAGATGGGTGAATCGCAAAAGGACCTGCTCCGGGCCTGCGCCCGGGAAGAGATCGACGTTCACCTGCCGTTCGAGGAGTTGCCGAAGTGCGACCAGGATTTCGTGATCAACGGCGAAAAAGGCGCGGGCGAATTCAGCGAGGAAGATTACGAGAACGATCGCTGGTACGGCGTCCGCGGGTTTTTTAGATGGCTCGAGAGCAAGACCTACAAAATGCATGTCCGCGTTTTGCTCAGCCGTTACCGCGCCTACACCACCTGCCCGCGCTGCCGGGGCGGACGGTTTCAACCCGAGACGCTGAACTATCGGCTGATGACGGACGACGGCGTTGCCTTCACTCTGCCGGAATTTGCCGCTCTGCCGATCGGGCAGGCACGCGAATTTCTGAGCGCTCTCGCGCTTTCGCCTAACGACTCGGCGGCTGGCATGCTCCGGGCCGAGATCGTCGCGCGCTTGCGTTATCTCTGTGAAGTCGGAGTCAACTATCTCACCCTCGATCGCGCGACCCGCACCTTGAGCGGCGGCGAAGTGCAGCGCGTCAACCTCACCACCTGCCTCGGCGCGTCCCTCGTCAACACCCTCTTTGTGATGGACGAGCCGAGCGTAGGCTTGCATCCACGCGATGTCGGCCGGCTCGTGCGGGTCATGCACGACCTGCGCGAGAAGGGCAACACCCTGCTCGTTGTCGAGCACGAGGAAGCGATCATTCGTGCCGCGGACCATTTACTCGATCTCGGCCCCGGCCGCGGCGAAAGCGGCGGCGAGCTGGTCTACAGCGGCAGGCTCGCGGATTTTCTGGGGAGCGCACGCGACCCGCGTGCCGGTCGCGGCGATTCGCCGCGGACCTCCGTGCGCGCTGACCCTGATCGGCGAGTCGCCGATCAGGGCACGCGAGTCGCGTGCGCTCCCCAATCCCTGACGCGCGAGTACCTCACTGGAAAGAAGAGCATCCCGGTCCCCAAAATGCGTCGCCCTTCGGCCGCAGCGATCCGCATCAAAGGCGCTGCCGAGCACAATCTCAAAAAGATCGATGTCGATATTCCGTTAGGCGTTTTCACCTGCGTGACCGGCGTCTCCGGCTCTGGGAAATCGACCCTCATCCACGAGGTGCTTTACCGGAATCTGCTGCTCGCCCGCGGGCTGGCGGGCGACGAAGCCGGCGCCTGCAAGAGCGTGACCGGCGCGCATCGGGTGGGCGAGATCGTGCTGGTCGACCAGGCGCCGCTCTCGCGCACGCCGCGCTCGACGCCGATTCTTTATCTCGGGGTTTACGACCGGGTGCGCGAGCTTTTCGCCGGCCTGCCCGAGGCGATGGCGCAAGGCCTGACGGCGAGCGCGTTCTCTTTCAACTCCGGGAGCGGGCGTTGCGAGCGTTGCGCAGGGACCGGGTTCGAGAAAATCGAAATGCAATTCCTGAGCGACCTTTACGTGCGCTGCGCGGAATGCGAAGGCCGGCGCTTTCAGCCTCACGTCTTGAAAGTAAAACTGGCCGGCCGCTCGATCCATGATCTTCTCGAGCTGACGGTGAGCGAAGCGGTCCAATTTTTCACCGCGCTCGGCGAAGCGGAACGGTTGGCGCAGCCGCTTGCCATTCTCGAGGAGGTCGGTCTCGGTTACCTCCGGCTTGGGCAGCCCTTGAACACGCTTTCCGGCGGCGAATCGCAGCGGCTGAAACTGGTCAAACACCTCGCCGAAACCGGAAACCGGAAACCGGAGACCGGAGATCTTTTCATCTTCGACGAACCAACCACCGGACTGCACTTCGACGATGTGGCTCTTCTCGTTAGGCTGTTTCAACGCCTGGTGGAGGCGGGAAATTCGATCGTCGTGATCGAGCACAACCTCGAGGTCATCAAGTGCGCCGACTGGATCATCGATCTCGGCCCGGAAGGCGGCGAGGAGGGCGGGCGGTTGGTCGCGACGGGAAGCCCTGAAGACGTGGCGAAAATTCGCGCGTCCCACACCGGCCAGTTTTTGCGCCGGCTTCTGGGGAGCGCAGGCGACTCGCCGAAAACTGCCCAGCGCTACGCCTTGCCTAACGACGACGAGGAAATCCTTCGCGCCGCCGAAGAGCCGTGCGGCGAGTCGCGAATCCCGCAATGGCGGGACGGGTCGCGTGCGCTCCCCGGAGTTCTCGCAACCCCGCACCACCACGCCATCGCCATCCATGGCGCGCGCGAGCACAACCTGAAGAACATCTCACTCGCCATCCCGCGCGACCAGATGGTCGTCATCACCGGCCTGAGCGGCTCGGGCAAGTCGACCGTCGCGTTCGATCTCCTTTTCGCGGAAGGCCAGCGCCGCTTTCTCGACAGCATGTCGCCTTATGCGCGGCAGTTCGTCGAGCAACTCGAAAAACCGGATGTCGACCTGATCGAAGGCCTCCCGCCGACGGTCGCGATCGAGCAGCGGGTGACGCGCGGCGGCGGCAAATCGACCGTCGCGACCGTCACGGAAGTTTACCATTTCCTCCGTCTCCTCTTCGCCAAAGCCGGCACGCAATACTGCCCGGACTGCGATTTGCCGGTCGAAAAGCAGAGCGTGGCTGCGATCGTTAGGCAGGTGGAGACGGCGGCGCGCCGCGGCCCGCTCAAGGTGCTCGCGCCGCTGGTCAAGGCGCGGAAAGGCTTTCACACCGAGGTTGCGCGCTGGGCCGAGCGGCAGGGTTTCGACACGCTTTATGTCGATCGCGCGCTCATCCCGGTCGCGCGATTCCGCAAACTGGAGCGCTTCAAGGAACACACAATCGACGCGGTCATCGGGGTGATTGACGCGAAGCGTATCCTGAAAGCGCGCAATCTTGTGCAGCGCGCGCTCGACATCGGCCGCGGCACGGCGCATCTGCTGGACGCGAAGAATCGCCTCACGGTGATGAGCACGGAAATGAGTTGCCCGGGTTGCGGGCGGGCGTTTGAGGAGCTGGATCCGCGCCTGTTTTCCTTCAACTCGCCGCACGGCTGGTGCCAGGCGTGCGCCGGTTTCGGCGAAATCTGGAACGAGAAACTCCAGCAAAACGAGGAGGAGACGGGCGAATCGATGCTCGAGAATGAGCTCCAGGCGGAGCGACAATTCGAAACGGTCGATGAGACCGAAGCGGTCGTCTGTCCGCAATGCCACGGCTCGCGCTTGAACCCGATCGCGCGGCACGTGCGGTTGCAGGGAAAGACGATCGACGAATTCGTCGCCCGATCTGCCGGTGAAGCGCGCGGGTTGATCGGCCAGTTGCGTTTTCGCGGGACGCAAAAAGTGATCGCGGCCGATCTCGTGCCGGAGATCGAACAGCGCCTGCGCTTCATGGAAAACGTCGGGCTTGGTTATCTCGCGCTCGGGCGTTCGGCGAAAACTCTGAGCGGCGGCGAATCGCAGCGCATCCGGCTCGCGGCGCAACTCGGCTCCAATCTCCGCGGGGTGCTCTACGTGCTGGATGAACCGACCATTGGGCTGCACGCCCGCGACAACCTGCGTCTGCTCGAAACTTTGGGCGCGCTGCGGGAAAAGGGGAATTCGCTCGTCATCGTCGAGCACGATGAAGAGACGATGCGGCGAGCCGATCACATCATCGATCTCGGCCCGGGCGCAGGAGTCGATGGCGGCGAGGTGGTGGCTGAGGGAACGCTGCGCGAGATTGAGAAAAGCGCGGCCTCGCAGACCGGCCGCTGTCTGCGCACGCCGCTTTGTCATCCGGTGCGAAAATCGCGCCGCTCGTTAGGCGAAGTCGAGGATTGGCTGGAGATTCGCGGCGCGCAGACCAACAACCTGAAGAACGTCGACGCGCGTTTTCCGGTCGGGCGGTTCTCCGTCATCACCGGCATTTCAGGATCGGGGAAATCCACCCTTATGCGTTCGGTCTTACTCCCAGCGGTGCGGCAGACTCTGGGGAGCGCACGCGATTCGCGTGCCGTTTTCGGCGACTCGCCGAAAACCTCGCGCGGAAAAAAAGTTCGCGCTGGCGAGGTCGCCATCGCCGGCACGCGAGTCGCGTGCGCTCCCCAGATCTCTGGCGCGGACGCGCTCGAGGCGGTCTACGAAGTCGACCAATCGCCCATCGGCAAGACCTCGCGCTCGACGCCCGCGACCTACATCAAGGTCTTCGACGAGATCCGAAATCTCTTCGCCCAGCTCCCGGTCTCGCGGGTGCGTGGCTACAGCGCGAGCCGCTTTTCCTTTAACACGGAAGGCGGGCGCTGCGAAACGTGCGGCGGCCAGGGTGTGCTCAAGCTGGAGATGAGTTTTCTCCCGAGCAGCTACGTTCCGTGTGAGGACTGCGGCGGCCGGCGTTACAACCCGCAGACTCTCGAGGTGCTTTACCACGACCGCAGCATCGGCGACGTGATGGATATGACGATCGGGCAGGCCGCGGAATTCTTCGCCGCCAATCCGAAGATCGCGCGCCCGCTCTCATTGCTGGTCGAGACCGGTCTCGGCTACCTGAAGCTCGGACAGCCGAGTCCGACGTTAAGTGGCGGCGAAGCGCAACGCCTCAAGCTCGCAACGAAATTGACCCGCGGCGTCGGCCGCGCGCAAAACGAACGGCTGCGCAAAATGCGGCAGCCCAAATCGACCCTCTATCTGCTCGAGGAACCGACGATCGGGCTGCACATGGCCGACGTGGAGTTGCTCCTTCATGTCCTTCATCGACTGGTCGATGACGGGAACACCGTCATCGTGATCGAGCACAACCTGAGTGTGATCGCGGAAGCCGATTACGTGGTCGACCTTGGTCCGGAGGCGGGTTCGTTAGGCGGGGAAATTGTCGCAACCGGCACGCCGGAGGAGGTGGCGAAAAACCGACGGAGCAGGACGGCGCCTTTTCTGCGCGCGGTTCTGGACCGGGGCCTCCTTGCCGCGCGCGAGCGAAAAGCGGCACTGTAGATCCTTCGCTCTGCGAAGCGCGGGCGTTGCGTTGATTGCAGAGGGCACTCAGTCGCAGCGCCGCCTTCTCCCCGCGCCTCGCCCAGCGGAGCGTCTACATTTGCCGCCCGCGCCAATCTCGCGGAAACTCGCGCGCTCGATGCTTGCCTATTATCTGCACGATTTCGATCCGTTCATTTTCCATGTCTGGGGCGACTTCGGACCACGCTGGTACGGCATGGCCTACGTGGCGGCCTTCGCCTGCGGGTTTTGGCTCCTGCGCGTGCTCGCGCAACGCGGCTACACTCAGCTCCCCGCCGCACAGGTGGGCGACTTCATCACCTGGGGCGCGCTCTTTGGCGTGATGCTCGGTGGCCGGCTCGGCTACGTTCTCTTTTATCGGCCCGACATGCTGCGCGATCCGCTCTCCATCGTGCGGGTCTGGGAAGGCGGGATGTCGAGCCACGGCGGCATGCTCGGCCTGATCGCGTTCACTTTTTGGTACGCGTGGCGACACAAACTGCCGTGGACCAATCTCGGCGACAATCTCGTCGTCGTGGCGCCGATCGGTTTATTCTTCGGGCGCTGCGCCAATTTCATTAACGGCGAACTCTACGGACGCGTCACGACCGTGCCCTGGGCGATGTTGTTCCCGAAGGAATTGCTCGAACCAGAGAACGCGGCGGAAGCGGAGCGGGCCCTGCTGGCGACGCAGCAGGTCGACCCGCGCCTAACGACTCCAGAAGCGCTCGTTCAGGGCCTGCACGCCGAGCCGCAACTGCGCGCGGTCCTGCGCCCGATCCTCACCCCGCGGCATCCGTCGCAGATCTATGAGGCGCTCCTCGAGGGCGTTTTGCTCTTCACCATTCTCTGGCTGGTGCGCACGCGGACCCGGCAGCCGGACGGCGTCCTGACCGGTCTCTTCTTCGTCTGCTACGCGATCTTCCGGATCGTGGTGGAATATTTTCGCGAGCCGGACGCGTCGCTTATCGCGGGCTTTACGCGCGGGCAGTTTTTTTCCTTTTTTCTGATCGCGATCGGGCTGGCTTTCATCATCGCCGGAAAAATCCGAAATCGACGCACCGCGTTGTAGACGCCTCCCTGTGGGAGGCGCGGTCTTCGTGTCGCATGCAGGTCAAGTGGACGAAGCAGACCGTCTCCGCGCTTCGCTGTGCGAAGCGGCGAGAACAGATTTTCATCAATCTGGCCGCTTTCGTTTCGCGCGACTTCCGCTATTACTAACGAAGGATGACGGACCTGTTTTTCCCCGGCTTCCTCGCGGCGGGCGGGCTCGTTTTTTCCTTCGAGCACTCGACCGTCGCCGGGAAGATGGTGCTCCTCCTGCTCGCCATCGGGTCGATCTTCAGCTGGTCGGTGATGGTGACGAAGATGCGGGTGGTCCAGTTTGCGCGGAAGCAAAGCGACCGTTTTCTCGCCGCTTTCCGTCAGGACCGCCAGCCGTTGCGTTTGTTTGAATCGAATGTGCGTTTCCCGGGCTCGCCGGTCTTCCAGGTGTATCGCGCCGGTTGTGAAGAATTGACCTTTCACCTCCTCGGCTCGGCGGAGTTGGACGAGACATTTCGCGCCCGGCTCGAGATCGCGGACAAGATCACGCCGGCGCAAATGCATGCCGTCACGGCTGCGATGGAGCGGGCGGTGGGCGAGACTGCGCTCAAGCTGGAGTCGCAGATGATCCTGCTTGCGACGGCGGTGAGCGGCGCGCCGTTTCTGGGATTGTTAGGCACGGTCTGGGGCGTGATGGATACCTTCACCGGCGTGGCCGAGGCCGGCTCGGCCAATCTCGCCGCGATGGCGCCGGGCGTTTCCGGCGCGCTCATCACCACCGTGACCGCGCTCTGCGTCGCGATCCCGGCGATGTTCGGCTACAACTTTCTCGTCACCAGCATCCGCGGGATGATCGTCGAGATGGATAACTTCGCGGCCGAACTCGCCTCGGAATTTGAGCACAAATACGTCGAGCACGGCGGCCGCGTGTCGGATTTTCGAAGATGAGAAGTGGAATTGATCAGGAAAACAGGAAAGCAGGAAAGGAAAGAGAACATCACTCTTTTTCCTGCGTTCCTGGTTTCCTGATTCATCCAAAACCGAACTGATGCGCCGCTATTCCAACCGCAGTTCTCTCACGACGCTCTCCGAGATCAATATCACGCCGCTGCTCGATCTCGCGTTCGTTCTCCTGATCATTTTCATGATCACCACGCCGCTGCTCGAGAACAGCAAGAGCCTGATCATTCCTTCGAGCGCGACGACCAATGCTCCGATCAACCCGGCGGCGGTGCAGACGATCTCGATCGATCGCGATTCCATCATCCGTCTGAACGAGGAAGAAATGGACGCCGCGACTCTCGAGAGCCGGCTTGTCGAGTTGAAACGCGCGATGCCCGAGGTGGCCGTGGTCATCCGGCCGGACCGCGAATTGCCGGTGCAGAAACTCGTCAGTCTGATGGACGCGCTGCAACGGGCCGACATCACCAAGGTGGGAATCGCGACGCAGGAAGAACAGAAGTAGCGATGACTCGCGACGCGCGTTTCTGGCGCAACGTGACCATTGTGGCGCTGATCCACGTGGTCGTGTTGCTCGGTTTGCTCTGGTGGAGCCGCACGCCGACGCGCGTCCCGAAAGACGTCGTCTGGATGGAAGGCGGGGCCGGGACGATGGCCGCGGCGGCGGAAACTCCGGCGGCGACCCCGGAGTCGGCGCCGGTCGAGACGCCGGAACCGGCGCAGGAAGAGCCGACGTCCGAAGTCGCGCCGACCGCCAAAAGCGAAATAGAAATTCCCGCCCCGGCGGCGACCGCGACCCCGACTCCAACTCCAACGGCCACTCCGAAACCCACTCCGACCCCAACGGCCAAACCAACCCCGCGTCCGACGCCCAAACCCACGCCGAAGCCGACGCCCAAACCGAGCGCGACGCCGAAGAAAAAGGCGACGCCGAAACCAAAACCCAAGCCGACCCCGGACAAGGAAAAGGAGGCAGCGGCCAAGGAACTGGAAAAGAAAAAAGCGATCGCCAAGGCCGCGCTCGCCAAAGAGAAAAGTGACGAAGGCGAAGAAGGATCCCCGGAAAAGCCGGTCAAGAAAGGAACCGCGGGCAAGGGCGGTTCGGGGGGCAAAGGCTCGGACGCAGGCGGCGCCTCGGAATTCGGTTGGTACGGCAACATGCTGCACGACCGGTTTTACAGCGAATGGGTGCAGCCGACTTCCGTCGTGCACAGCGCCACGCTTTCCGTTCTTCTCCGGATTCGCATTCAAAAGGACGGCCGCATTTCCGATTACTCGATCGCCAAGTCGTCCGGCAATCCGGTGGTGGACGATTCGGTGACGGCGGCGGCGGCGCGGGTGAAACGGGTGGACCCTTTGCCTTCCGGGCTGGGCGACGATTATTATGATGTGAACATCAACTTCGAATTAAACTAGAAGATGCGCAGACAACGAATTTCAGATTTCAAATTTCAGATTTCCAGTGTGATGGTCACTGCGCTGCTTTTTGGCCTAACGACTGGCTCAGCGCGCGCGGTGCAAGACGTGCCGACGATCACGGTGAGCAAGGGCGACCAGATCAACCTCGCCGTCTCCGCGCTCGGCGGCGGCGAGGGAGCCGCCGTTACAAAGGTGGTGCAAAACGATCTCGCGCTCTCCGGCTACTTTACCTTTGGCGGCGCGAACAGTTCCTACACCGTGCGCGGGACAGCGAGCGGCGGCAGCCTGCAGGGCCAGGTCGTCGATCACAGCGGCGGGACGGTGCTCGCCAAAACCTACGGTGGAAGCACGCGCGAGAACGCGCACCAATTCGCAAACGACGTCATCGAGACGCTGACCGGCCAAAAGGGAATCGCCGGGAGCAAGATCACCTTCATCGCCACCCGGAGCGGGAAGAAGGAAGTTTATCTGGCCGACTACGATGGCAGCAACGTCAGGCAGTTGACGCACGACAACACGATCAGCGTGCATCCTTCGCTCAGCGCGAACGGCCGCCGCATCGCCTACACCGGTTACCAGAGCGGGTACGCGGATGTTTACGTGATCGATCTCGCGAGTGGCGCGCGGAATCGAATCGTGAACTATCCCGGGACGAACAGCGGCGCGACCTTCTCGCCCGATGGCAGCCGGCTCGCCCTAACGATCAGCAAAGACGGAAACCCGGAGCTTTACACCGTGAGCGCGAGTGGCGGCGGCGCGCGCCGCCTGACGCACACCCGCGGGGTCGAGTCGGGACCGACCTGGTCGCCTGACGGGGATGAAATTATTTATTCGTCCGATGAAGGCGGTTCGCCGCAGCTTTGCCGGATTTCGGCCTCCGGCGGTGTGGGCCGCCCGATTTCCACGGGCCGCGGTTATTGCACCGAGCCGAACTGGTCGCCCGACGGGAAGAAAGTGGCGTTCAATGTCCGGAGCGGAGGCGAGTTTCAAGTCGCGGTCCTCGATTTGCCTAACGGCGGCACGCGGATAGTGGGCGTCGGACAGGACCCGGTTTGGGGCGCCGATTCAAGGCACCTGATTTTTTCGGAAGGAGGCGCGCTCTACCTTCTCGACACCGTCTCGAGCCGGAAGAGCAAGATCGTCGATGGCCTCGGCAAAATCACCGAGCCGAGCTGGTCGCGGTAGGATTGCCGCCGCTAGAGCGCGAGGGATTTCCCCCGAAATGCATCCCGCGGCGATCCTGTTCATCCCGTAAATCCTGTCTAAGCTAGCGCCGTGAAAGCGGGCTTTCTCGAAAAGCTGATCGGGCGCCTCGGCCGCATCGGGCCCGAAGATGTGCAGAATTACCTGCTCCGGCTCGCCGAGGAGAAAGGTTTTCTCGAAACGATTTTCAACGCCATCCAGGAAGGGATCATCGTGACCGATTCGAACGGCCGGATCACCTACCTGAATCACGCGGCCGGCGAAATCTTCGGACTCGACGGCGAGAACGCGATCGGCAAACCGCTCGCCGAGCAGGTGCGCGGGCTCGATTGGCAGGCGCTCTCTCACTCCGACACGGTCCTGAGCCGCGATATGGAGATTTTTTACCCAGCCAATCGTTTCATCAATTTCTACGTCGTGCCCTTGATGATTGAGCGGCGTTCGCCTAACGAGGAGCCGGACGAACTGGCGGAAGCGGTCGGTCACGCCATGATCCTGCGCGACATTACCGAGAGCCGGCGCTCGACCCAGCAGACGATCGAGTCCGAGCGCTTGTCGGCGCTGACCCTGCTGGCCGCGGGCGTCGCGCACGAGATCGGTAACCCGCTTAACTCGCTCCATATCCATCTCCAATTGATGGAGCGAAAAGTGAAAAAACTTAGCGGAGCGGAGGACAAGCGCGCGCTGCAGGAATCGATCGATATCGCACGGGCCGAGATCAACCGGCTCGATTCAATCGTGACCCAGTTTCTCCGCGCCGTCCGGCCGTCGAAACCGCAACTCCATCCCGAAAACGTGAACACCATTGTGCAGGAGGCGGTGCGCTTTTTCCGCCCCGAGATCAAGGACCGCGACATCGTGGTCGAAACCGAATTGCGCTCCGATCTGCCGCCGCTGGAACTCGATCGCGACCAGATGAAGCAGGCTTTTTACAACGCGATCAAAAACAGTTTCGAGGCAATGAAGCGGCACGGCATCCTGCGCATTCGAACCGATCGAGATGACACGCACGTGAAGGTCAGTTTTACCGACACGGGCGGCGGAATCTCGGCGGAGAATTTGAGCCGGGTTTTCGATCCCTACTTTACGACCAAGAGCGGCGGCTCTGGTCTCGGATTGCTGATCGTTAGGCGGATTGTGCGGGAACACGGCGGGGAGCTGGCGATCGAGAGCGCGGAAGGCAAAGGGCTGACGCTGACGATTCGTTTGCCGTTCTTGGATCGAAGAGTGCGGATGCTGCCGGACAGGGAAAAGATGAAGGATGAAGGATGAAGGCGGAAAACCGGAGCCGCGGGCCGCGTGCGCCTGGCCCGCTGGTCTTGGCGCCTCGCCAAAACAATCTTTTTGGCAAGCGGTTGAGTTCTTACAGCGCGAGCGGTGGCCACGTTTCGGAAGAGTTCGCGACCGCGAGGGCACCGTCGTCAGCGTGCGAGGCGCACGCGCTCCCCGGACAACGCCGAACTGAAAGCACTGTCCATCGGCCCGTCCGCTTTTCTTTTCATCCTTCCGCCTTCATCTTTTCTTCCCAATGCAACCGACGGTTCTGATCGTGGACGACGAAAAGCACACCCGTGATGGGTTGCGGAGTTTGTTAGGCGAGCACTACGACACCTATGTCGCGGCCGATGTCGCGGGCGCGCTCGACGTTTTGGAACGCGACCAGATTGACCTGCTCCTGACCGACCTTCGCCTCGGCGCCGAGGATGGCATGACCTTGATCGAGCGCGCGCTCAAACTGCCGCATCCGCCGGTTTGCATTATGATGACGGCTTACGGTTCGGTCGATACCGCGGTCGAGGCGATGAAACGCGGCGCCTACGATTTTGTGACCAAGCCACTCAATCTCGACAAGGTGGAGATGTTGATTGCCCGCGCGCTCGGCAGCCGCCGGCTCGAGCAGGAAAACCGCTCGCTTCGGCAGGAGGTGGACGAACGTTTCGGACTGGAGAATCTAATCGGGGAATCGGTCGCGCTGCGCGAAGTGCTCGACACGATTCGCCAGGTCGCGCCCTCCTCGGCCAACATCCTGCTCGAAGGCGAGAGCGGCACGGGCAAGGAACTGGCCGCGCACGCGATTCATAATCTGAGCCGGCGGCACAAGGGGAAATTTGTCACGGTGCATTGCGCCGCGCTTTCGCCGCAGCTCCTCGAGAGCGAGCTTTTCGGGCACGAGCGCGGGGCCTTCACCGGCGCGCACGAACGCCGGATCGGACGTTTCGAGCAGGCGAATGGCGGCACGATTTTCCTCGATGAGATCGGTGAGATCGACGCGACCACGCAGATCAAACTCCTGCGCGTGATGAGCGAAGAGCGAGCCTTCGAGCGGGTCGGTGGATCGCAAACTTTGCACGCCGATGTGCGCCTGATCGCCGCGACGAACAAGAATCTCGAGACGCTGGTGAGCGAGGGAAAATTCCGCGACGACCTCTATTTTCGGCTCAACGTGGTCAAGATCACGATGCCGCCGTTGCGCGAGCGAAAGGAAGATATTCCGCTTCTCGTGCGCTCCTTCCTGCGCCATTTCTGCAAGGCGAATGAGAAACCGCTCCTCGACCTGACAACCGATGCGATGAACGCCCTGCTGGCTTACGATTGGCCGGGCAACGTGCGCGAATTGCGGACCGCAATCGAGCACGGCGTGGTGATGGCGAATGGGGCGAAGGTCACGCTGCGCGATCTCCCGGCCGCCGTGCGCCAGGCCGCGCCGGCGGCGGGAGTGCGCGGGCACGCTTTCGACGAGAAGGCGAGCGCGTTTGACTTGCACGCGACGGAAAAGAGGCTCATTACGCAGGCGCTCGCGACGACCAGGGGAAACATCACCGCCGCGGCGAAAAAGCTGGGCATCAGCCGCCGCACCTTGCACCGCAAGATCAACGAAATGAACGCCGCTCAGCCTAACGACCACCACGAGTCCGGAAAGATGGACGCTTCTTCCGACGATGCCCGGGAGTGACGACGCGGTGCAGCGCGCGGTCCATGCGCTGGAAACCGGTGGCATGGCGGTCTGGATCCGCCGCGCGCTGGCCTTCCTCCTGATCGTTGGGCTGGCCCTCTTTTATCTTCTCCACGAGTTCCGCGGCCTGGCCACTTCGCAGGCGATGGATCAGGCGCAAATCGGCCGGGAGCTGCTCCACGGTCACGGCTGGAAAACGAAGTTTGCGCGTCCGCTCGCCGCGGGCCAGCTGCAGCGCCGGGGCAAGGACGTGGCCGGGAAAATATGGACCGACACCTATAACGCGCCGCTCCCGCCGCTCGTCGATGCGATTGCGCTCCTTCCGGTCCGATCTCATCTCAAGATGACGACGCGCGACATCGTCTATCTCGGCGACAAAATGATCGCACTCCTGTCGATGGTGTTCTTTCTGGCCTCGGTCGTGGTTCTGTTTTTGATCGCATGCCGGCTTTTTGACCAATATCTCGCCGTGCTCGGCTGCGCCCTGGTGCTTCTCGGCGACACCTTCTGGCAATACTCGCTCTCGGGCCTGCCGCAGATGTTGCTCCTCTTACTTTTCAACCTCACGCTCTATGTGCTGGTGCGGGCAATCGAAGCGCGGGCGGAGGGTCGGGCTGTGCTGCGCTTACTCGGGTTGGCCGGGGCGGGCTTTGGCCTGCTCGCCCTCTCGCATGCCCTCACCATCTGGATCTTCCTCCCGACGCTGATCTTTGCCGCGCTGTATTTTCGGCCGCGCCTTTGGGCGGCGATCTGGATGCTGGCGCCTTTCCTCCTCCTCTACACGCCGTGGCTGCTTCGCAATTATCTCGTCTGCGGCAACCCGGCCGGCGTCGCGCTTTTTTCCTTTTTCGACCAGATCGGGATGAGCGAAGCCGGCCACATGCGCCATCTTGCGATCGACTATCAGGGGATGAGCATCGGCGTTTTGCGCGATAAGATAAGCGACAATGTGGCCGGGCAGGCCAGCCGGATTTTGCAATATTTCGGCTGGAGCGTGGTGGCGCTTTTCTTTTTCGCGGCGCTCCTCCATCGTTTTCGCCGTGCGGTGACGGCCACGACGCGCTGGTTCGTCTTCGTGATGTGGGGCGGTGCGGTTGTTGGGATGGCGGTTTACGGCGTCAACGAGGAACAGGGCGTCGCCGCCAACCAGCTCCATCTGCTTTTTGTGCCGATCATGACTTGCTTCGGCCTTGCCTATCTCCTCGTGCTCTGGAACCGCCTCCAGATCACGAGCCGCCTCGCGCGTTTTGCCTTCCTGACCCTCTTTTTTGTCTTGTGCGGAGGGCCGATGATTTTCAACCTGCTTTTCGCGAGCGCCAAGACCGGCGTCCGCTGGCCGCCCTATGTGGCGCCTTACATTGCCGTGATCAACGATTGGATGAAGCCCGAGGAAATCACCGCGACCGACATGCCATGGGCGGTGGCGTGGTATGCCGATCGGCGGGCGGTCTGGCTGCCGGACACGATTCGCGATTTTACGGACATGAGTGATTACGATCTGCTCGGCGGCAAGATCAACGGGCTCTACCTGACACCAATCAGCGGCAGCCAAAACACCCTGAAGAACATCGTGGAGGGCGAATACAAAGGTTGGGCGCCGGTCATCTTACGGAGCGTCGACCTGAAGAAATTTCCATTGCCCTGGGCGACGCTTCTTCCGCTCGATGACGAGTGCATCTTTTTCAGCGATCATGACCGGCGGAAAGCCAGCACCGACCAACCGTGATGGCGGCGGCGAAGAAAATTTTCGGGACGGACGGCGTGCGCGGGGTGGCGAACGTCGAGCCGGTCACGGCCGAGACCGCGCTCAAGCTCGGGCGCGCCGCGGCGCATGTCTTTAGCGCGCTCAATCCCCAGGCGCACCCGTCCGGCTTGCGGCCGAAGATCGTCCTCGGCAAGGACACCCGACTTTCCGGCTACATGCTGGAGAATGCGCTCGTTGCCGGCATCACGTCGTTAGGCGTAGACGTGCTCCTGATCGGTCCACTCCCCACGCCCGGGGTGGCCTACATCACGCGCTCCCTCCGGGCCGACGCCGGCATCGTCCTCTCTGCCTCGCATAATTCCTACGAGGACAACGGGATCAAATTTTTCCGGCACGACGGCTACAAACTGGATGACGCAATCGAGCGGAAGATCGAGCAGCTCGTCTTCACCGGCGAGATCGATTCCGTGCGACCGACAGCGAAAAAAATCGGCCGCGCGACGCGGATCGATGACGCGCTGGGTCGTTACGTGGAGTTCGCCAAGGCGAGTTTCCCGCGCGGCATGTCGCTCGAGAAGATGCGCATCGCGGTCGATGTCGCGAATGGCGCCGGCTACAAATCGACCCCCTGCATTTTGGGTGAGCTGGGGGCGGAATTAAGTATCGCGCACAATCAGCCTAACGGAACCAACATCAACGCCCATTGCGGCAGCGTCTACCCGCAGGAAATCCAGCGACTGGTGAGGGAAAGCGGCGCGACGGTCGGGATCGCAAACGACGGCGACGCCGATCGCGTGCTGCTGTGCGATGAGCGGGGCGAGGTCGTGGATGGCGATGAAATTCTGGCCATGGCCTCGGTCGACCTGCTGCGGAACGGTCAGTTGCAGGAAAACACTCTCGTCGCCACCGTGATGAGTAACTTCGGTCTCGACGAAGCGCTCGCCGCGCATGGCGGGAAAGTGGTGCGCACGAAAGTCGGCGACCGTTACGTGATCGAGGAAATGGTGCGGCAAAACCTGAACCTCGGCGGTGAGCAGAGCGGGCACATCATCTTTCGCGATTTCACCACCACCGGCGATGGCATCATCAGCGCGCTGCAAATCCTGCGGATCATGCAGGCGACGGGCAAACCGCTGAGCGAGCTGAAAAAATGCCTGACGAAGTATCCGCAGGCGCAACGCAACCTGCTGGTCAGGGAGAAGCCGCCGCTCGAGACGTTGCCGGAAGTGATGAAGCTGGTGCAGGACACCGAGAAGGAGCTGCGCGGCAACGGCCGCGTGCTGCTGCGTTATTCGGGCACCGAGGCGAAAATCCGGCTGCTCATCGAAGGCCGCGAGCGGACCCAGATCGATCATCAGGCGGATCGGATTGCGGGTGCGATTCAGAGCGCGATCGGACTGTAGCCGCTTCGCTCTGCGAAGCGCGGGCCTTGGCTTGGATTGCGGAAAACGCTCCAAAAGTCATGGCGCTTAGGCGACGGCGATTTTCTCCCGCGCTTCGCCCCGCGAAGCGTCTACAGTTGCGTGCTGCGTTACGGCCTGCTTTCCTGATTCGCCGCCATGAACCTTCCGCAAGTCATCGAAGCGCTCCTCTTCAGCGCACAAAGACCGCTCAGCACGCGCGAGTTGGTGGCCGCGATCCGGGGCGCGGGCGCAGCAGACGAATTTACGCCTAACGAGTTTGCGAAAACCACCGAAGCCGCCG
Organism: Chthoniobacterales bacterium; assembly: GCA_035568735.1. Classification (GTDB taxonomy): domain Bacteria; phylum Verrucomicrobiota; class Verrucomicrobiia; order Chthoniobacterales; family UBA10450; genus Palsa-1392. The sequence goes on from DATMNS010000215.1 coordinate 16,926, forward strand.
TGGCCGCGGCGCTCGAGCAACTGAAGATCGAATACCTCGAGCAGCAGCGCGCCTTTCAACTCGTCGAAAAGGCGGAAGGCTGGCAACTGGCGAGCGACCCGCAATTTGCCCGCTGGGTGCGCCAACTTTTTCCCGCCGCGAAGCCGGCCCGCCTCACCCCACCCGGGCTCGAGACGCTCGCCATCATCGCCTACCGCCAGCCGATCACCCGCGCCGACGTAGAAGCCGTCCGCGGAGTCGCAATCGAAAGCGTGCTGCAAACTCTGATGGAGCGCGGGCTGGTCAGGATTGCCGGCCGCGCCGAGGTCCCGGGCCGGCCGTTGCTCTACGAGACGACCCAATTTTTTCTTGAGCACTTTGGTCTGCGCAATCTCGATGAGCTGCCAAACTCGGAGGAACTGAAGCGGCGCGAGTTGCCGAGGGCGCCGATGGCTCCCGCGGAACACGGCGCCGCTGCGGAGTCCGCCCCAGAGCAAGGCGAAAAGATCGCGAGCGAGCCGGCCTAGCGGCAGACCGGAGCGTGCGTGAAGGTTCTCGTTCGCGCGTGACATTTAGGTCGATCCGGCGATTCTTAACGCACCTGAATTTATCCAATGAAGACATTTGCTTTTGGTTGCGGTGGAATTTTGCTCGTGCTCGTTCTCGTGGCGGTGGTGGTCGGGATCGCGGTCGCCGGCAAATACAATGGGCTGGTCAAGCTCGACCAGAGCGTCAATCAATCCTGGGCCCAGGTGCAGAACGTTTATCAACGGCGCGCCGATCTCATTCCGAATCTCGTCCAGACCGTGGCCGGCGCTGCCGACTTCGAAAAATCGACGCTCATCGCCGTCACGAACGCGCGTGCCAGTGTGGGTCAGGTGAAACTCGATCCGAACAAGGCGCCGACCGATGCCGCGCAGCTCGAGCAGTTCCAAGCCGCCCAGGGCCAGTTGAGCAACGCGCTTTCGCGCCTTCTCGTGGTGAGCGAAAGATATCCGGAGTTGCGCGCCAACCAGAACTTCCTTGCCCTCCAGGCGCAGCTCGAGGGAACCGAAAACCGCATCTCCGTGGAGCGGGGGAATTTCAATACAACCGTCCAAGCCTATAACACGGCGGTCCGCACTTTTCCGACGAACCTTTTCGCAGGGATGTTGGGCTTCCAGCCGCGGCCCTTCTTCAACGCACAACCCGGCGCCGAGAAAGCTCCCGAGGTAAAATTCAACTTTGGCAACACGGCTCCCGCGCCGGCCGCCACAGCTGCGGCGACGCCATAATTGCTGGCAGCCCGAGCCCCGAAAACATTCGGGGTCGAGGGATACCGTGAATACAAACTGCAAGGTTTTGACTGCGCCCGGAATGGCATGAAGACGCGCCTGCTTCCCGGCTTCTTCGCGCTTTTCGTTTGCGCGACCGGCCCGCTGGCGGCGGAAAGGATGCCGTCCAAACCGGATCGCTACTTCAACGATTACGCGGCGGCGGTCGATCCGGCGACCGCCGCGCAATTGAACGAACAACTGGCGCAGTTCGAGCGCGAGACTTCGACGCAAATCCTGGTCGCGGTTTACCGATCGATGGAAAGCGAGTCGTCGGTCGCCGATTATACCCAGCGCATCGCGCAAACCTGGGGCGTCGGCCAGAAAGGTCGCAGCAACGGTGCGGTCCTCTTCGTCTTCGTTGACGACCACCAGATGTTCATCCAGACCGGTTACGGCCTGGAAGGAGCGCTGCCCGACGCGACTTGTTTCGACATCACGCACAACCTCATCGCGCCGTTTTTTAAGAAAGGGGATTATGCGGGCGGTTTGAAAGCTGGGGTCGCGGCGATGATGCAAGCGGTCAAGGGGGAATACAAAGGCACTGGCCGCACCCAAAAAGAATCGAAGACCGGTGGCTCGTCCGGTATGCCAGTCGGGCTGATTGTTTTCCTGATCATTGTGGCCTTCGTCATTTTCGCCAATCGGTCCCGAAGCCGCGGCTACGGCTACAGCGGCTTCGGCGGGCCGTTCATCGGTGGCTTCGGCGGCGGCGGCTGGTCGGGTGGTGGCGGCTCCGGCGGTGGCGGCTTCAGCGGCTTCAGTGGTGGCGGCGGCAGTTTCGGCGGTGGTGGCGCCGGCTCCAGTTGGTAGGCCCATGCGCACGAAACATTTTCTCAATAAGATCGAGCACGCTCGCATCGTCCAGGCGATCGCCGCGGCGGAAAAGAAGACCTCGGGCGAGATCCGTGTTTTCATTCAGCACGGGGCAATGGACGACGCGGTCGCGGCGGCGCGCGCAAAATTTCAAAAGCTCGGCATGACCGCGACACGCGAACGCAATGGCGTGCTCATCTTCGTCGCGCCGCGTGCGCAAAAATTTGCGGTCATCGGCGATGAAGGCGTTCACCAGCGTTGCGGCGACGTCTTCTGGCAGCAACTGGTGGCCTCGATGCAGACGCATTTCAAAGCGGAAAACTTTACCGACGCGGTCGTGCACGCGATCGAGCGGACCGGCGCACTCCTCGCGGAACATTTTCCGCGCGAGCCGGGCAACCACGACGAATTGCCGAACGCGGTCGAGGAAGGCCTGTAGCCGCTGCCCCCTGGTTGGCAGCGCGAGCGTCAGCGTCACTCACTCCCGAAGCTGCGAACACCCGTAATCCCGTGCTTCCCACAGGGAAGCGGCTAGAGGCGGCGTCGCACTTGCAAAGCCGGCGCGATGGTGTTCATTCCCCGTCCTGCAGCGAGTTTTTTAAACGTTGCGCCGTTGGTCCCTGGGTTTCCGTCGCTGGACGCGAGACCACGCTCGCCAGGGGAAACCCGGCGCTTTTGGAAGGAAGAAGTAAGAAGGCAGAAGGATGAAGTGCCGTCAGGCGCCAACTTTTCTTAATTCATAATTCTTCCTTCATCCCTTACACCCTATGTCAGTTCGTTACGGTCGTTTTGAAATGCCCAAGACCCTCGTCAAGGACGAGGAGTCATCCACTGAGACGTACGCCAAATTTGTCGCCGAACCCTTCGAGGCCGGCTACGGACACACCGTCGGCAATTCGCTCCGCCGCGTCCTCCTTTCCTCGCTCGAAGGCGCCGCCATCACCGCGGTGAAAATCACCGGCGCACAGCACGAATTCGGCACGCTCCCCGCGGTCGTCGAGGACGTGACCGACATCGTCCTCAATTTGAAGCGGGTGAAGTTTAAAGCCTCCGATCACGAGGCGCGCAAGCTCTCGCTCAACGTGAACAAGGAAGGCACCGTGACCGCCGGCGACATCCAGCTGACGCAGGGTTACGAAGTGCTCAACCCAAAGCAGGTCATCTGCACGCTCGACAAGAAACACAAATTCGAAGCTGAGCTCGATGTCCGTGTCGGCCGCGGTTTCGCGACCGGGGACGAAAACAAGCGCCCCGACCAGGCCATTGGCCTGATCCCGATCGACTCCATCTTTTCCCCGGTGACCCGGGTGAAATACGCGGTCGAAAACACCCGTGTCGGCCAGCGCACCGACTACGACAAACTCATCCTCGAAGTCTGGACTGACGGGCGCCTCACGCCGGACGACGCGCTCCTCCAGGCCTCCGCCATCCTGCGCCATCACCTCGATGTCTTCGTCAATTTCAACGAGGACGTGATCGAATTCGACGAAACGCCAGCGGGCGTGAGCGAAGAAAACGTCAAGCTGAAGAAGCTGCTCAACATGAGCGTGAACGAGATCGAGCTGAGCGTGCGCGCGGCCAATTGTCTGAACAACGCGAACATCACGACCGTCGGCCAGCTCGCGCAAAAGACGGAGGCGGAGATGCTGAAGTATCGCAACTTCGGCAAAAAGTCGCTCAACGAAATCAAGGACAAGCTGCAGCAACTCGGGCTCGGGCTGGGGCAGAAGTTCGATCCGGGTTTGGTTGAAATCCCGCTGCCGGCCGACGGGGCGAACGGCGCGGACGAGGAATAGTCGTTAGGCAAAGCATTCGCCGGAGAAGCAGTTATGAGGCACCAAAAGAAGACCGTTAAGCTGGGACTTACCGCGGAACACCGGAAGGCGTTGCTGGCGAATCAGGTTTGCAGTTTGATCGAGCACCAACGGATCAAGACGACCCTCGCAAAGGCGAAAGCGGTCCGTCCGCTGGCGGAAAAAATGGTGACGTTAGGCAAAAATGGCTCGCTCCACGCGCGCCGGACGGCGCTCGCCGTTCTGCGGCAGAAAGACGCGGTCAAAAAATTGTTCGACGAGATCGCGCCGCGCAGCGCGAGCCGCCAGGGCGGCTACACCCGCATCATCAAGCTTGGCCAGCGCAAGAGCGACTCGGCGGCCGTTGCTTTTCTCGAGTGGGTGGATGCAGCGGAAGTGGTGCTCGAGGAAACGACGCCGGCGCAAAAAGGCAGGAAGCGCAAAGCGGCGAAAGGCGAAGCAAGTCCCGAAGGGGACGCCAAGCCGTCGGGCAAGGCGAAGAAAACCGAGCCTAACGAAAAGGAAACGGGCGCGAAAGAGTAGCGCGTCTGGGGCGTCCCCCGGCTCGAGAGAGTCTCGCCCCACCATCGTCCCGTTTTTGGCACTGCCTCATCCCGTCGGCGACACACTCGCGGTCGCGTTGGGTTCTTGGGTCGTCGCACAAGCATCTTTCTGTCAGCGATTTACACTTTCGCGGATCACTTGGCATACCGCTTGCATGAGACTCTGGGGTTAAGAAAGGACACCCATGACACACCTACCCAACGCCAAACCCGTGCACGAAGAAAGCACCTACCAACTGCTCATCCAGTCGGAGGAAAAAGAGCGCGGCCTGATGGAAGCGATCGTTTACCTGCTCCTCGTCATCGCCACCACGACGACGATCTGGCAGTTTAGCCACGTGCCGGTGACGTTTGCCGACCTCGGGGCGAGCACCCAGAATTCGATTACCGCCGCGCTTTGAGGGGCGGACCTGTGGTCTTCCGCCCGTCATCGCCGTTCTGTCCGGCTCGCAAGAGCTCGCTGATACAATTGCGCGACTGGACTCGTTGGAAGACTTCACGCCGCGTCAGCCAGGGGCATTAGTTGCGGCTTGTCAGAAGGAGGAACGCGCTTTCCGTCCGTCCTGTCCTAACTTCGGGACCAGAGAGAAGATCGACGCGCTGGGTGTTGCCTAACGAAGGCGCGTCAGGTGCCAGATTAACTTTCCGTCCGCCTCGATCTCGAGGGTCGCGACGCTGGGCACCATTCCGCGGTCCGGGCGCGTGACGCAGCCGGGATTAAGAAAGAGCACGCCTCCCCGGCGTTCGTTGCGCGGCATGTGGGTATGGCCATGCAGCAGGACATCCACGTTCTCCGGAGGTTGTGATGGTGGAATGTGGACGAGACGGAAACGAAGGTCACCGCGTTGCAGGTCGACCACCAGTGGCCACTCGAAATTGCTGTCGCAGTTGCCGCGTACCAGGGTTACCGGCGGCCCAAGATTTTCCAGCTCGACGAGCAGGCTGGGCGCGCAGAGATCGCCGAGATGCCAGATTTCATCTGCGCCCTCTGCCAGCGCCGCAAGATTTTCCGGGAGATGATTGTGGGTGTCGGCGAGGACAAAAATCCGCACTGCTTTCGGCCCCATGCGCTCGTTATCCTGAGCGAAACCAAGGATCGCGCAAGACAGAACTGACGTTGCTTCCCAGCCTAACCGATCTACTGTTCAGGCCTGTGTCTTTCAACAACTTCGGGCTTTCCCCGGAAGTCGTGCGGGGAACACAGGCGATGGGCTTTTCCGAGCCGACGCCGATCCAGCTCCGCGCATTTCCAATCATTCTTTCCGGCAAAGATCTAATCGGTACCGCGCAAACCGGCACCGGCAAGACGGCCGCTTTCGCATTGCCGATCATGACTTTGCTCGCCCACCACGGCACCTTTCGCTGTCTCGTTCTCGAGCCGACGCGCGAGCTCGCCGCGCAGGTTGAAACGGCTTTTCGTGATTACGGGCGCTTCACTGACCTGCGCGTCTCGGTCGTGCATGGGGGGGTCGGCTACGGCAAACAAAAGGAGGAAGCTGCGGCTGGCACTGACGTCGTCTGCGCGACCCCCGGCCGCTTGCTCGATCTGCTCGAACAACGCGCGATGAATTTCCGCAACGTCAACATCCTCGTGCTGGACGAGGTCGATCGCATGCTCGACATGGGTTTTCTGCCGGACGTTAGGCGGATCGTGGAACAAATTTCCACCGACCGGCAGACGCTCCTTTTTTCCGCGACCCTGCCGCCGGAGATCGAGCGGCTCGCCGCCTGGGTTCTGCGGGAACCGGAACTGGTGGAGATCGGCGCGCGGCGTGCCCCGGCCGAAACCGTTACGCACGCGGTCTATCCGGTCGCGGCGGAGCAGAAGTTCGATCTGCTCATCGCGTTGCTCGAGCGCACCAATTACGACAGCGCGCTGATTTTCTCGCGCACGAAACACGGTGCGGACCGCATCGCGTCGCAGTTGAAACAGGCGCGGCATTCGGTCGCGGTCTTGCACTCGAATCGCACTCAACGGGAACGCGTCGAAGCGCTCGAAGGCTTTAAGTCCGGCAAATACGAAGTCATGGTCGCGACCGATATCGCGGCGCGCGGGATCGACATCGCGGGGGTGAGCCACGTGATCAATTACGACGTGCCGGAGCATCCGGAGGATTACGTGCATCGCATCGGCCGGACCGGCCGCGCGCAGAACGTAGGCGACGCCTTTACCCTGATGAACGGCGGGGAATTGCCGTCATTGCAGGCGATTGAGCGCTTTATCGGGCAAAAAATCCCGCGACTGAAGCTCGAGGGTTTCCCCTACATTTACACCGTGCTCTTCGAGCCGGAATCAGGCGCCGGCGGCAAACGTGCCATCGGCGGCGGGCGGACGCATCGCGGCTACTCCTTCGGCCGGCGCCGTCGTTAGGCCAGCGCAGCGGGTTCCGTGCGCGCTGTAGATGTCGCCCTGCGGGCGACACGGGTCTGCGTTCAGTCCCCGGGTTTGGTTTTCGAGCGACCGCCAGCCACTTCCGCGCTTCGCAGGGCGAGCCGTCTACAAGGCAAACCCCTATTCGGTGAAAAGCTCAATCGCATCGAAGAGCGATTCCGCGACCAGTTCCTCGGCATCCACTCAATACCGTCCACAGGAGCTGCATTGACTCCGCCCCACGCGATGCGCGACACTCGCCGCGATGGAGTGCCCCTTCAATCACGAGCAGCCGCTGCAATACTACGGCGACTATCTCGCGATCGATCGGCTTCTCGCCCTGCAAAAACCGCTCAGCCTGCAGGAGGGCAAGCTGCTCGCGCACGATGAGATGCT
>DATMNS010000216.1:0-7892 GCA_035568735.1 Chthoniobacterales bacterium
GTCTACGAACGCGAACTGGATCGCACCGTGGATGTGATTTCGGCGCTCATCCCGCCCGTGATTATCGTCCTGATCGCGATTGTCGTCGGCTTCGTGGTTTACAGTATTCTCTCCGCCGTCTTTGAGATGACGCACAGTTTACAGGTCCGGCCGCAATAGCCTAACCTCGAAGCCAAGATGTTTTTTCGTCCCGTCGCGCTCGCTCTCCTGCTCGGTCCGGTTGCCGCGGCTCACGCCCAACAAGCCTTGCCGCCAGAAGGCGCGCAAGTGCTCCGCTCGAGCCAATCGGCGCAGGCCGCGCCCGACAGCGCATGGCTCGATCTGCGTCAGAATAACGTGGCGCACTCGAAGGTGCAGGTGGCGCCGCCCTGGGTGGAATCGGTTTCGTTTACGCCCGGCAAGGCGTCGAACGATCCGCCCACGAAAAGCGTGTTCCGCATTCGCCTAACGAGGCCGGACGAAGACTGTCAGCTGCTTCTCTTCCGTCTCTATTTCGATGACCAGCCCGAGGCGCAACCCGAGATCATTGCCTGGGACGAATCCGGCACCCAATTGCTCCGCTCCGGTTCGTTAGGCCAGAAGACCGGCCTCGCGACTTCCTCCACCACCATCGTCCCGATGATCGGCGTGACGTCGATCGACGTCGAGGTGGCGGGCGATGGCCGCACCGTCCGCGGCGCTTATCTCGATTGGATGAAAACCAGCCAGGTGATGCGCCCGCTGCATGCCGAGCAAGCGAAGCTGATGGCGGATCCGTTTGGCGGCCCGGCGCCCCTCCAGACGGGCGCAGAAGACGCGGAGGTTTTTGGAGCCGTGACCGCGCCGCTGGCCGCCGAGACGATCCCGATGGGATCGAGCATGCAAGACGGCGCGGCCTTTCAGTTCGGCCTCGAAGCGCAGCCGCTCGTCGCGCTGCTCACTTTCGAAGTCGCAAGCCCGCAGATCGAAGTGCCCCCGGAAATCTACGTGAATGGCGAGGATGTCGGTCCGGCCTCGCTCGTCCTGCCCGACCTGGCTGATCCCGCTTATCGCGGCCTTTCCCTTTCGCTCCTGCAAACGATGCAATTCCAATATACCGGCTGGGTCCGGGCACAGAAGGTCGTGCCCGCCTCGATCTTGAAGGCCGGCACGAATGATGTGATCGTTATCGCAGGCGCCGGAACTTCTGCCTCGGCGATCAGGGAAATGCAGATTCAGTTGAAATACCTCTGGGATAAATCGGATTACCTGCTCGAGCCGCTGAAGTAGCCCCGTCGCCAATTATTTATGCGCAAGAATCAAAGTGCTTTCACACTTCTCGAGATCATGATCGTGGTCGCGATCATCGGGCTCCTGCTCAGTGCCGCGATCTACAAGATGGCTCCCGCTCTGGATGTCGCCAAGGGCACCCGGGTGCGCGCTGATATCCAAAGCATTCGAACCAGCCTTCTCACCTACTCCAGTATGAACGGCTTTTATCCCACGACGGAACAGGGACTGCGCGCCCTGGTCGTCCGACCGGATAGCGATCCTCAACCCGCGTCCTGGAGACCTCTGATGGATGACGTGCCGAAGGATCCCTGGGGCTTGGAATACGTTTATCGGTGTCCCGGGCAAAAAAATCCCAGCGGCTACGATCTCTTCTCCGCCGGGCCCGATCGCAAGCCCGACACGGGGGATGACGATTGGGGCCATTGACGGGGGAGCGGCGCCTTTAGAAGGGACAACGTCCGGCTCGGGACTTCAGAGCGCCGAGGCGAGTCCCGCGGGTCAGGGGTTTTCGAAGTCCGAATCGACGTCTGCCGGTTGGCGCAATGGCTGACGCAGCGATTGCTGAGAGGCGGTTTTGCGGCGAATCACGGGGCGCGTATGCGGCGGCGGGGTAGGAATTTGCGGCACCGGCATTGCCCGCTGGACCGGCATCGGGACATTGGGCGCCGGCCGGGCGGGCATCGGTTGCGGTGGCGGTGGTGGAATCTGCGCCACCGGATTTTGAATCGACTGGCTTAAGAGCGCTTCATTGAAAGTAAGGGTCGCGAACTGCCCGTCTTTCGAAATCGTGACCTTCGTCTCACCCACCCGAGTGGACCACTGGATATTGGAGATGGAATAACCGTCGACCGTTTCCCGGGTGCTCAGGTATTCCTTGAGATTCTTGTCGGTCGTCGAAGCGAGGGTGACAAAATCGCCGTCGGTCGAATGGGCGGCGTTGGCGACGTAAAGATCTTTCGCGAACCCCGGCGCGCTTGCCAGCGGCGCACCGGCGGTCGCGACCGCAAAGGGCGAACGCTTCAACATCGGCTCGTAACGGGCGAACTTCTCCGTCGTCGGCAGATCACTGTCGGCCCGCGCGCTGGTCGTTAGGCAGAGGAGCGGCCAGGTCAAAAGCAGCGCAAGATTTTTCGTCTTCATCATTTCTGGCCGGCCGGTGCGAACCACTTGGCGATCTTGAAGCGGCCCCGCATGACAGTCGGGTCACCCGAGTCGACCATCAAGTTGACCGTTTCAAAAACTATAAAAGCCTCCGGTCGCTCCGCATCATAAAAAAAGTGCACGAGGGGCACCCATCCGCTTTTGGTTTCGAAGGTGGCCGAGACGGATTGATGCGAGGGCGTCGTCTCGACCGCGCCGATCTGCGGATCATCAATCTGGATGTTGTATTTGCCGGCGATCTGTTTCACCTGGGTGAGGAGCGAGGAAGCTTCCGCGGGGTTAGTCAAAGTGGGCTGGCTTTTCTTCAACCACTCGGACCGTCTTTTCCAGGTTTTCTCGGCCTCGAGGTAGACTTTTTGTTCGGCCCGCGCCGCCCGCTGGGCGGCGAAGTCGGAGCGCGCGCCCGCACTCATCCCGAGGAGCGCGCTCCAGATCGCCAGATTGATGAGGAGGAAAAGAATCGCTCCCACGGTGAGCGCGAGCATCCGCTCCCGTTGGTTCATTTGGGCCAGCCAGCGGGCGATCATTTGGTCTTTCCTTCGAGGTGAAATTGGGCGTGGTCGTTAGGCAAAATCCGCGGAGTCTCGAGGCTGAAAGTAAAGTCCTGCAGGTCGGGATGTTTCTTCACTTTTTCGGCAAACTGATAGGCGAGTGCGGCCGAGGGCGCTTCCCCCTGGACGGAAACGTTGCGCGCCGACTGATCGTAAACCGTGATCCGGACCTCGGGATTGGGCAGGCTCTCGAAGAGGTGCAACAACACCTCGATCGGGTAATAATGCGGATCAATCGCCGGCGAAAGGGCTTTCCAGGCGGCCTGCGTATTCTTGACGAACTCGACTCGCGGCGCGTCGCGCCGGACCACCTTGTCGAGGTGGCCTACCTGCAGCCGAATGATCACGACGTAGAGGGCGAAGAGCAAAAACGCCGCCGCGTAGGCCCCGCCGGCCCAGAGCAGACGCCGGCGCCACTCCCTTTGCCTCGCAGCCGCGGCGCGCTGCCGGCGCCAACTCTCGGGCGCGAGGTTCAGCTTCACCGTGGCCGGGGGAGCTTCCGTCCGCATCAGATCGGGGCGGAGGGCGAAAACGCGCTCGATCGTATCGCGCAACGGGAGGCAGTTTTCATCGAGCAGGACGGTCGGGAAAGCCGTGTCGATCCCCTGCAACTCCGCGCTCAGGGCCAGCTGCGGCAGATCGGTCTCCAACCGTTTCGGCTCGGCCGCGTCGACCGTGCGGATGAGACTAAGTTTGCCGTTCTCGCTGATCGCGGAAACGAGTTTCTCGCCTTCCCGATAAATAATCAGCGCGCGCCCCCGGGCGGCGTGCGATGCGGCGCGCTGGGCGGCATAGACCGTCACCTGGCGCGGAATGTACCCGCGACTCAGGAGTGGCCCGGCCAATTCCGCGAGCCTCGGATTGTGGACCGCGACGGACGAGATAACGCTGTCGCTCTCGTTTTGCTCGATAATCTCGAAATCGCTCGTCACTTCCTCCGGCGGATAAGGGAACGCTTTCTCCACCTGGAGGCGCACCATGGCGTCAAACTCCGCCGGGTCGACCGTCGGCAAACGAAGACGCTGGGCGAGGACTGCGTTCACCGGGAGCGCAAACACAATGTCGTCGCCGCCGTTGAGCAGCCCGGCGGCTTCGTTCAAGTCGGCGACATGATGCACATCCCAGGTGCCATTGCCTTCGCGTGCCCGGACCAGATTCCAGCCGCTCCCGGAGGGAACTATAAAAACGGATTCAGATGCGGGTTCGATATTACAATTCCTTCCAACGAATCACCTGGGGACTTCCGCTTTTTCGAATAATCATCTGGATCGTGCGCGTTGCGTTGCCGGATTTTCCGACGCTTATCACGCGCACCACAGGGTCTTTGAATCCGATCAGGCCGGAAAGCTGCGCAAATTGCTCCGGTGTGAATCCGAGTGCAAGCCTAACCTGTTCGAGCGATTCAAAGACCGGATCATCCTCCGTGCCGTCGATCCCATCCGGCCCGCGGCGATATTCGAGAAATCGATCGACGATCTGCTCGTTGAATCCTGGGAGGGAGAGGAGGACTTCGCGCGACGCCCAGGCGAGATCGATCGGGCCGCTACTGTAGAGCGTAAAGTCCGCCTCCCAGTCGGGCCGCGCGGTAAATTCCGCCCAGCCTTTCACTTGTTTCAGCTCCTCGACGCTTTGGAGGAGTGCGTTCCTCGGGTGGTAATCCTGGTCCGCCTCCGCGCCGTTCAGCCTGGGGATATCGTCCGGGTCAACCCAGTCGAGCAGGCAATCCATCATCCGTTCGCGTTCATTGATATCGATGCCCTTGTTTTCCAGATATTTTTGCAGAATCGCGAGCCGCTGCGGATTTTCGCCCGACAGGATCCAGTTCAAATTCAGGCGCCCACCTTCACCCGTGATCCGCGCCTGATAGGTCTGATTGGGGGCAGGCGAGCCGTGCAAGACGGTCGAGCCAGCATCGACCGACGGGTCAAGCGCCACCTCGGCGCCGGAAGCGGCCATCGCTTCGGCTTCCAGAATTCGGCTCGAATTCCCGGCAAGAATGATGCGGGAATCGATGTCGAGCGCCCACGCGATGAGGACCGCGCTGAGCAGGAAAAGAGCCCAGAGCGCGAGGAGCAAGGCGGCGCCGGAACGGCTGGCAAACGGGCCCTGTTTCATTTCCTAGAGCGGCGTCCGCCGCAACGGAAGGACGGCTTCCCAGGGCACCGTGCTGCCCGCGCGGTCAATCGTTAGGCGAACCAAACACGGCAGCGCGGTGTTATCCGTCCAACGATCGACCCAGGCATTCAAACGCGAATCGAAATAACGGATCTCGATGCTGTTGAGATTGGCGATCAACGGAATCCACGATTGGTTTTCGCCCGACGAGTCGCCGTCATCCTGTGACTCACGCACGATCCCCAACTGCATGCGGTTGCCCTTTGGCATCGGCCGGAGCCGGAGCGTGACGGAATATTCGCCGGACGCATAACGAGTCAGCAACCCCGGGCCTGCCGAACAAATCCATGTCATTTCGTCACGCGAGCGCGCCTCGAATTTGAAGGGCTCGCCCGAGAGGGTCCCCTGGCCCGGCGGGAGATCCTGCAACTCTTCGGCCAACAGATTGGCCAGTCCGGCATACTGGGCGTTGTCCTCATTCAACGCCGCCGAGGCCTGCATCGCGACCAGATTCGCGCTCACGAAACGATAAATCGCCAGCGCCATCATCCCAAGAATCACGACCGCGAGCGTGACCTCGAGGAGGGTGAAGGCGCGACGGCTGTTCTGGTCAACCCGCACGGTAGACATAAAAGACCAGCCGCTTGCTTTGCTTTACACCCCCGCGCGACCACTCCGCGCTCAGGGTGACCCGGCTGATGCCGTCGATGATCGTATTGTCCGCATCTTCCAATTGTTCGGGCACGGTTTTCTGGATCAGCCTAACGACACCATAGCCGGTATCCACTTTCGTCTCTTTCTCGGCGTCCGGGTGGACGGGGCTCGCCTGCACCTCCGCCATCCGATTCGCGAGCAGCTGGCGCACCCGATTCTCTTCCTCGCTCAGCGAACTCGCCCGCAGGCAATTTTCCACCGAGCGGCCGAGCGCGAGCACGCCGACCACGAAGATCGTCAGGCCGAGCAGCACCTCGTAGAGCGCGAAGCCGGGCAAACCCTTATTTCGTCGCATAACGAACAATTTCCGGGCGCGCCGTCAGAGGCGAGTAATTGACTTCCCACGAGCCGTTCGGCCCCTGGAAGCTGACGTTCGCCGGCTCGCACGTGCCCGATGGCCAGAAGATCCACTGGGCGAGCGGATCTTTTTCCAGCGCGGCCGGCAACCGGAGCTGAAAACGGTGGCCCTTGTCGAGCACCAGTGTCGCGGCAGGCGCGGCCGAGTCTCCTTTGGCAATCGATTCCGGCCGCAGGATAACCGTCTTCTTTTGCCACTCGATCAGGTACGGCCGGTGTTCCTCGACGCTGCGCTTTTGCGCTTCGCGCACGATTTGATTCATCGCATCGAGCGACGTTTTCAGGCGACGGTCCGCCAGCACTCCACTCAAACTTGGGAGGGCGAGGAGCAGCAGGAGCAGCAAAATGAAAACCGAAATCGTAATCTCGATCAGCGTAAAACCCATGCGGCGCGGCATGAGCGAATTTTACGCCGACGATCGGAAATCACAACCGACCCCTGTGGCCAGGGCGCCGGTGTGAAAGCGGCCGGGGTTCCCTGGCGGGGCTGAAAGCGCAATTTACCGCTAGAGAATAGCAAGCGCCCGGCAGCGTTTCCGCGTTCGTGTGATAACATCGCTACGTGATTTCGCCCGCTGCCCAGCCGGTCGCTCCTCTCATCACCGCTGCCGCTCCCGCGCTGCGGCTCCGACCGATGCACAAAATCCTCCTCGTTCTTGCCGCGCTCGGCGTGCTCGGGGCGATGACCTGGCAGGGTCTGGCTACTGGCGGTTCGCCCGATCCCACCCGCGCCAACACCAGCCCCGCCGTCGCCGTGCTCGATATTGGTGTGCTCGTCTTCCGCGAAGGGCTCGAATGCATCCTCGTCCTGGCCGCCATCACCGCCAGCATGACCGGCCCCCAGCGCGATTGCCGTCGACCGGTCGCCTGGGGCGCCGCCCTTGCTTTTCTCGCTACTCTCGTCACCTGGATGATCGCCGTCCGCATCATGAGCGCGCTGGCCGATAACGTCTCGGCCCTCAACCTGCAAGCAGCCACCGGTCTTCTTGCCATCGTCGTCCTGCTCGTCATCATGAACTGGTTTTTCCACAAGATTTATTGGGGCGGCTGGATTCGCGCGCACAATCGGCGGCGCAAATCTCTTCTCACCAGCGGCGCCGCGACTAATAGTTCGCAGACTCGTCTCATCTGGGGCCTGCTCCTCCTTGGGTTCACCTCGCTTTATCGCGAAGGCTTCGAGGTCGTCCTTTTCCTTCAGACTTATTACCTGCGTCTCGGCGGCGGCGTGGTGCTGAAGGGCGCACTCCTCGGCCTCGCCCTCTCCGGGGTCGTCGCCATTCTTACCTTCGTTCTGCAGCAGCGACTCCCCTACCGCAACATGCTCGTCACCACCGGCGTTCTCCTGGGCGGTGTCCTCCTCGTGATGGTCGGCGAACAAGCGCAGGAAATGCAACTCGCGCATTGGATCTCCACCACACCAGTGCCTTCACTCGTTAGTCGCGTGCCCGATTGGGCCGGTCTCTGGTTCGCCCTCTTCCCCACTTACGAAACACTCATCGCGCAGGCGATCGCCGCGCTCGTCGTGCTGGGGTCCTACTACGCGGCCCGTCGCGTCCGCTGCACCGCCGAGCCATCATGATCCTGAATTGAAAAACGGGCGCTCCGCCTTCTTCCCCGGGGAGGGACGATTCACTAAATATCTGTTTGGCGCCCGCCCGATTTCCCGGGAGCTGCCCGTTGCAGCCCCCGGCGGCAACCTGCGTCCTTCCGATATTAGCGAAGACCGCCGCTCGCGATCAGCCT
>DATMNS010000217.1:0-2907 GCA_035568735.1 Chthoniobacterales bacterium
AGGGAAATGCCGCCTGCGGGTAACGATAGGTCATCCGCATGTAGGAGTGGCTCGGCGTATTGTCCTCGAAAAAGAAAATCTCCTTCACGTCCTCGCCATGGTTCCCCTGCGGACCGGTGAGGCCGAAAAGGCGCTCCTTCAGAATCGGGTCGCGCTCATTCCAGAAAGCGAAAGCGAAACAGAGCCGCTGCTTGAAATCGCAGATACCGCCGATCCCATCCTCGCCCCAGCGATAAGCGCGGGACCGGGCATGGTCGTGCGGGAAATAATTCCAGGCGTCGCCGTTCGCGCTATAATCCTCGCGTACCGTGCTCCACTGCCGCTCACTCAGGTACGGACCCCACAGATGCCAGCGCTCTTCACGATGGTCGTTCTGTTCGAGACGATGTTGTTCGGCGTTCATCAAAGGACGGTGATTCGTTAGGCGGGTTCGCCTTCTGATTCAATAATGAAGTCGGCGCCTCTGTCGATCAAAACCGCGTCCCGCCGTTGCTCCGCGGTCCGGTTGCATTTGTTGTTAAGCTCCGAGCGGGTTGGATGTATGGTTGCCTCGCTGGCACGTCGAAAAAAGTGTTCACGAAAAAGATCAGACATTGGCTGAGCCATCTGGAAGCGCATCATCGGCTGCTCATTTCGCTCAGCTTCGCCCTCGTCGTCTTTCTCCTTGTGAAGAGCGCGTTTCAATGGCGCATACAGCTCATCGTGACGTGGGACGCTTTTGCGCTTTGCTTTCTCGCCCTGGCCTGGGCGCGCATTCTCACGGCCCAACCGCGGGTCGCGGTCCGGCTGACCAGGTTGCAGCCGACGAGCCGCAAACTCATCTTCGTTTTCGTCGTGGCAGCCGCCTGCGCGAGCCTCTCCGCCGTCGCCGTTTTGCTCGGCATGGCGAAAGGAATGACCGGCAGCCGCTTCGCGACTCACATCGCGCTGGCGCTGGCCACCGTGGTGATGTCATGGGTCGTGCTGCACACAGTCTATTCGCTGCATTACGCGCAACTCTTTTACGGTGAAAAGAAAACCGGAAAATCGGCCGGTCCCGCCGGCGGACTGATTTTTCCCGGCGCGCAAACCGAGCCGGACTTCCTTGACTTCGCCTACTTCTCCTTCGTCATCGGGATGACGTCGCAGGTCTCCGACGTGCAAATCAGCTCGCCGCAGATTCGCCGCTGGGCGCTCCTGCATGGCATCGTTTCCTTCGCCTTCAACACTGCCGTTCTCGCCTTGAGCATCAACGTCCTCTCCGGATTGCTTTAAGCGGCTGCACTCGGGAAATAGGATCTGAAGATCCTCCAGTTTTGGAACGACGCGCACCGCCGGACTTCTGTGGGCATTTCATTAATTTCCCCTTCGATTTTGCGAATGCACTTGGGTCGCCCTGTGCACGGTTGACAGGAAAATCGCGAATCGCTCCCGCGACTATGTTCCTTCCGCGAATGGTGGAAAGAACATCATCGTTGAGGAGCTTCTTCAGCCCGCGATCTAATCGCAGCTAAATTCAATTTCTAGAAGGGCGTCATGCTTCAGCTTCCCGCCGGCTTTCTTCACCACGCGGTGTCAGTTTGGCTTTGTCGGCCACCGGAACCTCGTTTGGGCTTTTCTTCGAACGCATTTCGTGCGGATTTGTCTCATCATGCCTATGAAATCAACGCAGGAGATTACCCAACAGGTCCAGGAGTTGGGGCAATGGATTTCGCCACTGCGCGAACAGGTCGGTCACGTCGTCATTGGGCAAAAATACCTCGTGGATCGCCTTTTACTCGGCCTGCTCGCCAATGGCCACATCCTCCTCGAAGGAGTGCCGGGTCTCGCCAAAACGCTCACCGTCAAAACGATGGCGGCTTGCATTCAGACCGGTTTTCAGCGCCTGCAATTTACGCCTGACCTTCTCCCGGCGGACTTGATCGGGACCTTGATTTACAACCCACGCAGCGGCGAGTTTACGACCAAGCTCGGCCCGATTTTTTCGAACCTGATTCTGGCCGATGAAATCAACCGCGCGCCGGCCAAGGTGCAGAGCGCGCTGCTCGAAGCGATGCAGGAACGCCAGGTCACGATCGGCGACAAGAGCTATCCGCTCGCCGATCCGTTTCTCGTCCTCGCCACGGAAAATCCGCTCGAACAGGAGGGCACCTACCAACTGCCCGAAGCGCAGCTCGACCGTTTCATGCTCAAACTCAATGTCGGTTATCCGGCGAAAGCGGAGGAGCGTCGCATCCTCGATCTCATGGCGACCTCCTCGCCGGATCTGCATGTAGATCCGGTGGTCGCACCGCAGCAGATCATCGCCGCGCGCGATCTCGTGAACCACATTTACATCGACGACCGGGTGAAGGATTACATCGTCGACGTCGTGTGGGCGACGCGCGAACCGGCCTCGTACCGGCTTGAGCTGGAGGGCTTGGTTCGTTACGGCGCCTCGCCGCGCGCCACGATCTACCTCGCGCTCGCCGCACGCGCCTACGCGTTTCTGAACGGCCGCGG
This sequence comes from Chthoniobacterales bacterium, assembly GCA_035568735.1. Taxonomy (GTDB): domain Bacteria; phylum Verrucomicrobiota; class Verrucomicrobiia; order Chthoniobacterales; family UBA10450; genus Palsa-1392. The sequence goes on from DATMNS010000217.1 coordinate 2,482, forward strand.
CTACGTCACGCCGCAGGACATCAAGAGCATCGGCCCCGACGTGCTGCGTCATCGCATTATCGTCAGCTATGAAGCCGAGGCCGAGAGCGTAACGAGCGAGACGGTCATCGAACGGATCTTCGCCGGGCTGCCCGTGCCTTGAGCGCCGTCATCCCGAGCGCAGTCGAGGGATCCCGTGGAGTAAGAAAGAAGCTGTGATGAGCCATCAAAACTATTTCGTTTACATCTTAACAAACGACGATCGCCATACCGTGCTCTACATCGGAGTGACCAACGATCTCGAGCGAAGGGCGAATGAACATTCGTTAGGCAGAGGAAGCGCTTGCGCGAAGCAATACAACGCACACAAGCTCATTTATTTCGAAGCGTATCCCGATCCGCAGAGCGCAATCGCTCGCGAGAAGCAGTTGAAGAATTGGAGTCGGA
>DATMNS010000218.1:0-4468 GCA_035568735.1 Chthoniobacterales bacterium
ACGCCGCGTTTCCCGATCTTCGGCAAGCTGCTGGACGCCGAGGAGAAGCTCTCATTGCAAGTGCATCCAGGCGCCGCGGTCGCCGGAGCTCTCGGTGGCGAGCCGAAAACCGAGATGTGGTATTTCGCGGCCGCCGAGGCGGGCGCGGAGATTTACGCCGGCTTTCGGCGCGGCGTGGAGCGAAGCCGCTTCGAGCAGGCTCTCCACAATGGCGACGCGGCGGAGCTCGTGCACCGGATCGCAGTCAAAACGGGCGACGCCTTTTTCGTGCCGACCGGTCGGTTGCACGCGATCGGCGCGGGCAACCTGCTGATCGAGATTCAGCAAAACAGCGACACCACTTTTCGCCTCTTCGATTGGAACCGTGACGCGCGCGCCGGGGCGCAGCGCCCGTTGCAGATCGAAGCAGCGCTGCAATCAATCGATTTCGACGACTTCGAGCCGGAGCTGATTGGTCCGGCCGGCGAGCAGCTCGTGCAGTGTCCGCATTTCGCCATCGAGAAATGGAATCTGGACGGCGTCCGCCGCGCATCCGGGCGGAACACGTTTGCGCTCTTCGTCTGTCTCAGCGGCGCCGTGGAGGCGAGTGCGACCCGCATTGCGCCGGGCGAGTTTTTCCTTGTCCCGGCGAGTGCGGCCGCAACCGAATTGCAGCCGGCGGCGCCGGCAACCAGCGTGCTGTGCATCACCTTGCCCGCTCGTTAGGGGAGTTCTTCTGGAGCCCGCCTCAGGCGGGCTACAGGCGGAGCCCCGGCAGACGCCGGAGCGGCTGTGCGCCCAACGGCTGGACGCCATCGATTTTCCAGCCATCTGGCTCGGTCGTAAAACTGTAGAGGAAGCCGCGCACGACGCCATCAGGCGCGGTGAGGAAAACCTGGACCAGGGCTGCCGCGCCCGCCACGCGAACGGCGCCGAATTCCACCTGCGTCGGCTCAGTCATCGGCGAAAAATCGCGCCGAATCATGAGCTCGAACTGGGAACGCGAAAATTTCTGCTGGACCCCGGTCGCGGCATGCTGATAGGCGCCGTCGAAATCGGCGGCGCGAAAGGCGGAGAGCTGCCGGTTAACGAGCGAATAAAGTTCCTTCGTAGCCGGCGGCGGGGTCCGCTCGCGCGCAAAGTGGGTCGCGAGGGTGGCCGCGCCGCACAGGGCGAAGAAAAATCCGAGAAGAGAAATCTTGGCCAGCCGGTTCATCGTTAGGCGGTACGCGCCGGGTCGATCCGGCGCAGATACTGATAAGTGTAGAGTCCGGTATTGTGGCCGTCGCCCCAGGTCGGCTGGAGCGCATAACCGCCGACGAGACTCCAGCCGCGGAGTTCAAAACTTTGGTCGGTATAGCTGACGCTAGGGCGAACGAGTTCACCCATCACGTCCGGCTCGCCTCCGCAGGCCGCGCAGGGGCAGGCGGTGCGCAGGAAGCGGAGAGGCAGAAACGTTTCGCTCCCGTCATTCCATTGAATGGCGAGTTCGCTCCCGATCTGTTCGATGGTGGCCGGCTCGAAGCGCACGCTAAAGCCTAACAGGGTTCTGCGGTGGAGGGCAACTCTCAGTCGCGTTTCGGTCGCGAACGCTCGCCGAAAATCGCGGTGCCGACCCGCACCAGGGTCGCCCCTTCCTCGATCGCGATTGCGTAATCGCTGCTCATTCCCATCGAAAGTTGCGGCAGCCTGAGGTTGAACTCCGCTTCGAGTTGGTCGCGCAGTTTGCGCAGCGCGACAAAGTAAGGGCGCGCTGCCTCCGCTTCCGGCGCGAGCGGCGGGATCGTCATCAGACCTTCGATGGTCAGTCTCCCTAACGACAAGGTCGCTTCCAGGTCGCGCCGCAGTGCCTCCGGCGAAAAGCCATGCTTGCTCGCTTCCCCGGCCAGGTTGATCTCGAGCAAAATGCGCGGCCGCATTCCGTCTTCCTCGGCGATCCGTTGCATGTCCTGCGCCAGCGCGAGCGAATCGATGCCGTGAAACAACTCGAAGAGCGGAAGCGCGTGGCGGATTTTGTTCTTTTGCAGGTGCCCGATGAAATGCCAGCGCAGGCGCGAAGGCAGCAGCGGGATCTTGGCCCGCGCTTCCTGGACCCGGCTTTCGCCAAAGACCATTTGCCCCGCCTCGGCCGCCGCCTGCACCTTCTCCGCCGCGTGCGTCTTCGAGACCGCGACCAGCTCGATGTCGTCAGGCGAACGACCGCACTTTTGCGCCGCTTCGGCGATGCGCTCCTCGACGCGCGTAAGGTTGGCCGCAATTTCTTCCATCGGCGAATTATTCATTGCCCGAGGACGGCGGCAAGCAATCTCCCGCGACGGCGGGCTTACCGAACCAATCGATTGGGATTGAAAACTGGCTTTGCGCCCGATAAATCGTTGCCATGCGTTGCGCCGTTGGGGTGTGCAGCTTGTTTCTGCTTGCCGTGGCAACGGTTATCCTCGCGACCGAAGACGGCGCAGTGGCCCGGAAGGCTACGCCGATTCGGGAAGTGCAGGTTCCGACCTGGTCGCAGGATGATCTGAATTTTTTCCTGCACGGCTCGATGGGCACGGAAATTTTCCCGGAACCGGTCCTGCGGGCGTTTTTCAAAACTTATCCGGAGCTCTTTCCGACGACGGACCTGAGTCATCTTGGGCTGATTCCGGATCACGACTTTGGCTGGCCTATCGGGTTCAGTCGCAAGACCGCGGTCACACATCTGGGCAATCTCCCGGCCGTCGGGATCAACTGCGCGTCGTGTCACGTCGCGCAGCTTACCGCGACGACAAGCGACCGACCGATTCGCATTCTCGGCACGACGAGCGCCTTCGATGTCGAAGCGTTGTTTGGCTCGGTGCTGGCCGCGACTTTCAAGACGTCCGACCCGGCCAACATGAAAAAATTCCTCGCCCTTTATCTCGGCGCGAAGCCGTCGGTCTTCGAGGCGGCGTGGCGCCGGCAGGAGGGCAAGATCGTCGCCGCGATGAAGGACGATCCGTTCGGCGCGAAAGACATCGCGCCGGGCCGGCTGCATACGATTGCGAGCGCCGATCTGCAGCCGCCCTTCGACAAAGACACCGATCTCGCCTCGCGTGCGCATGCAATGCTGCAACTGTTTCACAACATCCGCGCGGTCCTGCATGTGCCGGACCAGCCGCCCGAAAAGGCGCCGCCCGCTTCCGGCCCCGGCCGGAACGACGCCTTCGGCATTTTGTCGGCCGCGCTCCTGAACGCCTCGCAGCCCTACGCGCCGAGCAAATTCGGACTGGTCTGGAATGTCGATCAGCGGAAGTGGGTGCATTGGGACGGCAACACGCGTTCACCGATCGCGCGCAACCTGCTCGCCTCGCTCGGGCTGGGCGCGCCGCTCTACGGTCATCGCGCCGATCTGAATTTTGCGGATGTGCAGCGGCAGACCGATCTCACGGAAGAAATCCGGCCGCCGCGTTATCCGTTTGAGATCGACCCGGCGCGGGCGAAACGCGGCGCCGGCCACTTCGCGGCGCGCTGCGCGAGTTGTCATACCGGGCCGGAAAACGATCAGCGTCTGCATTCGGTCGCGGAAGTCGGGACGGACCCGTTGCGCGCCAGGCTTTTTAACCAGACGCAGGCCGACGGCTTTAATCGCTTCCTCGCGGGGTTGGAGCTGAACGGCTACGTGCCACCAACGGAACCCGGAGTGCGATCGACCGGAAAATATTTCGCGGCCTCGCTCGGGGCCGTCTGGGCGCGCTCGCCCTATCTGCACAATGGTTCGGTGCGAACGCTGGCGGATCTGCTGACCAGGCCTAACGACCGACCGAAGACATTCCATCGCGGCTCGACCCGCTTCGATCCGACTGGACTGGGTTACACCGACGAAGGCGCCTACCTTTTCGATACCAGCACCTCCGGGAATTCGAATGCCGGCCATGATTACGGGACTGACCTTTCGCCTAACGAGAGGCAGGAGTTGATCGAATATCTGAAAACGCTCTGACCCGTGGCCTCCGGAGGGACGTGCTTCCGCACGTCCGGAAGAGAGCCTGCGCGTCGAGTTGATCCATGCGCCGCCCACAATGGGCGGCGTCTACAATTGACGGATCTGCGGCACATCGAGGATCCGGATTTGCTCCGGCGGATTCTCCACCGCCGAGACAAGCGCGGTCACCATCTGCCCGATGGTGATCAGCCCCAGGCGTTGTGCTGACTCCCTGGTTTGCGGGATTCGTTCCAGGAGCCAGTAAACCGGCAGCACCGCGTAGGGCCACCAGTGCCCGGGCCCGAGGACATACCATGGCCTAACGAACGTCGCCGGCATCCCGCTGGCGCGCAGCATCGTCTCGCCTTCCACCCGCACGGCGATGAACGCCTGCATCGCGCGCGCCGGATGGGCCACGCTCAGGTAGACAAAATGCCGCACCCCGGCCTCGCGGGCCGCTTTCGTCGCGACCTGCACCGAGACAAGGTCGATTTCCCGGAACTGTTTCGCCTTCGCCGGGCTCGGATGCGGCGTGCCGATCAAATGGAC
>DATMNS010000219.1:0-21357 GCA_035568735.1 Chthoniobacterales bacterium
CCAACAACTCGAGAGGACGCGAGCCTATGTTCCGACAAAGGTTCTCTTGGGAGACGCTCTCGGTTACTTCGATCCGGACTCCCTTTATGAGATGCTTCACTGCATAATTGGCCTAACGAATAATAGGTTCATTTTCCTGGCCACGAGTATCCCGTGCGACGAGTTGAAATGGAGTTTCTATGACACGGCGGAACGGGTGCGGCGCTATGAGAAGAATCAACTCCTGCCGGGCAACACGAACGACGGGGTGGGCCGTTGGTGGAAAAAGGAAGAGCTGGAGCAAGTTGGTCGCCGGCTGGGTTTAAAAGTCGGCCTGAGAGAGTTGCCGCCGATGCTTTCGACTTTTCGCATCGATGCCGCCTTTGTCAGTGGGCCTGAAGTTGTCCAGCGCGCGGCGCGTTGAATGATGAACTACGAGCTGGAAGTGCGTGTTCCGATCAGTCCGACGCCGGACTTCTTTCGTCGCGTTCATTTCATGGCGGCATCACTGCAACGCCTTGAAGCAAAGCTCGGATCTTATTTGCTCGTGGTTTGCGTCGGCGGCGACGTGCAACCATACGATCTTTACGAAGCGGAACGCTGGTCGAAGAATTATCCTGTGATCTGGCGCTGGGCCGATCGCCGGAAATTCCAGCGCGACAGTTTTTGGGAAACCAGCCGGGAGATTTTCCGGCAGCCGATCCACGGCCGTGTCGTGATGTGCGCGGATGCCGACGTGATCTTCGTGCGCGATTTTTCGGACTTGCTGCGCGAGTTAGAGGCGGCTCCGGCCGTGGCGGGCGTGATCGCGCACGCTCCGCCGATCCGCGGTCCGGCGCTGGCCGGGCTCTGGCCGCGACTTTGCGAGGGATACAAAGTGCCTCTTCCGCCGCCAGTCCACGAATACACCGGCTGGAATTTCATGACCCGCGATCAAATGACTCCGGTCTATTACAACTTCGGGATGGTGCTGGTGCCGGCGCGCTTGATGGAGGTGCTTAGCCCGGAGATGGAGCCGGCGGATGATTTTGTGAACGCCAATCTCGAGACCTTTTTCCGCTTCCAAATCGCGCTCACGCTCGCGATCCAAAAAGCCGGTTTGCCGAGCCGTACGCTTCGCTTGCGCGACAATTTCCCTAACGACCCGCAATTCGACGAAAGATATCCGGTCGAGCTGGAGGAGATTCGCATCCTGCATTATCTGCGTTGCGAGATAGTCCATCGGGAAAAGGATTTTGCCCATCTGGACGGCGTCGCGGCACTGATCGCCAGAACCGACCTCAAAGGCAGCAACGCGGTTCTGCGCGAGACCCTGGAACGGCTCTACCCGATCGTCGCGGCCGGCGAAAAGGCGGCGGTTACTTGATGAGCTCGCCGACCAGCGCTTTCTCCTCCTTCAGCTCCGCGACGGAAGCATCGACTTTCGCGCGGCTGAACTCGTTCAGCACAACATTCTGCACGATTTCCCAGCGGCCGCCTGTCGTGTGGACGGGGAAGGAACTGATGAGGTCTTTTTCGACCCCGTAGCTCCCGTCGGAACAGATCGCGACGCTGTGCCAGTTCCCGCTTTCGGTGTCCGTCGTCAGGCTGCGGACCGTGTCCACGACTGCGTTGGCGGCGGAAGCGGCGGAGGAAAGGCCGCGCGCCTTGATGACGGCGGCGCCGCGTTGTTGGACCGCGGGGATAAAGGTTTCCTTCAACCATTTCTCGTCGCCAATCATCTGATCGGCGGTTTTCCCGTTGATTCTTGCGTTGTAGAAATCGGGATACTGCGTCGCGGAATGGTTACCCCAGATAGTCATGTTTGTGACCGCGGTGATGTCGACGCCCGCTTTCTGCGCGAGCTGCGCCTTGGCGCGGTTTTCGTCGAGGCGAGTCATGGCAAACCAGCGATCGCGCGGGATCGATTTGGCGTTGTTCATCGCGATGAGGCAATTGGTGTTGCAGGGATTGCCGACGACCAGAACGCGCACATCAGAGGCGGCGTTTTTCGCAATCGCCTGGCCCTGGCCGATGAAAATTTTGCCGTTGATGCCTAACAAATCGCCGCGCTCCATCCCGGCCTTGCGTGGGATGCTGCCGACGAGCAGCGCCCAATTTACGCCCCGAAAACCTTCGTCGAGGTCGGCGGTCGGCGTAATGCCCTTAAGGAGGGGAAAGGCGCAGTCGTGCAGTTCCATGACCACGCCTTCGAGCGCGCCGAGCGCCGGCGGAATTTCAATCAGCGACAAATGAACCGGCTGGTCGGGACCGAACATTGCCCCGGAGGCGATCCGAAAGAGGAGCGAATATCCGATCTGACCGGCGGCGCCGGTAACGGCGACTTTGATAGGTGAATTCATCATATTTGATAAGCGCAGATAGGCTCGGTGTCATTCCGGGCGAAGCCGCCGGATCCCGAGGCGGAGATCTCAGCCAACTTCAGTGGATCCTCCAGTCGCGCTCGGGATGACGATGCGTCCGGACTTTTCCAGCAACTCGCGCACGAGACGCATTTGCCGCTTGAGAGCGCGACTGCGACCCAATCCGCCAACCGTGGTGGAGAGGCGTCGCGTCCAATTGGTGTTCGCCGCGGTTCCGGGAACATTGAACCGCTCCTTTCGCCCAAGGAGATCCGTGATCATGACGAGCGCGATCCACGATTCGCTGCGAAAGAGTGCCTCGAAAATCGCCGGGTAGAAATCCTGCGGGTAAACCATCCCTGCGTGAGGGGAAGCGAGCCCGGCAAACTCCGCGATCTTCGCGAGATCGTGGCGCGCTTGTTCGGCCGAGCCGGATGGCGTCTCGAAAGCCTCCTCCCAGAGTGCGCGCAAGGGCTTGTGATCGTGGGTCGCAAAGGTCGTGACCGAGAGGCGTTCGTAGGCGCTCCCCGGGATCGATCGCTGGTCGGGATAATTTTCCCATTGCGGAATCTTGAAGCCGGCGATGCCTAACGAACACAAACTCGGGCGCACGTAGTCGGGCACCGTTCCGAGATCCTCTCCCACGACGCGGGTCGCGCCTGATTCCTCGAGCACGATGCGGAGGTATTCTTCTCCCTCGCGTTTGTTCGCTTCGCAGTTTTCCCAACTGCGATCATCGCGCGGCATAAAATGGGGCTCCCTTCCGTCCGTGCGCGCGCGCATTTCCTCCCAGGCCAGAGGCAGGAACGCTGGGTTGTGGCACGGACGCCAGGGGAAAGCATAGAGGCGGTAAAATCCGAGCACGTGATCGATGCGGAAAAGGTGGAAAATTTCCCGCACCCCGCGCACCCGCTGCCGCCACCAGTCGAAATGGCGGGTCCGCATCACCTCCCAGCGATAAAGCGGGATGCCCCAGTTCTGGCCCCACTTTTGGGTGAAGGCATCGTCCTTGAAATAAGGCTCGGGCGGCGCGCCGCCGGACCAATCGAGCGCGAAGCGATCGGGATGCGCGAAAACGTCAGCGCTGTAGTAGCTGATCCCAAAAGGAATGTCGCCCATCAGCGCGACCCCCTGCCCCTCGGCGTATTTTTTTACCTCGCGCCATTGCCGATGGGCGATCCATTGCACGTAGTTGTAAAATTCCCGGCGCTCGGCAAAGGGCGCGCGTTCCTCTTCGCCTAACGAGTCAAGCCAGCGGTGGGCGGCATCGATCTCGGAATGTTCCGCCCGCCACTCATCCCAGGTTTCGCGGTCCCCGTTCCTTTCCATCAGGACACGGAAGAGGGTGTAATCGGCGAGCCAGGATTTTTCCGCTTCGCAGAAGGAAGCAAACGCCTCTTTTGTCGCCGCATCGGTCCGCGCGCCAGTGGCAAAAGCCTCAAAGGCGCGCTCGAGAAGCTTTTTCTTCAACGGTTTGACGATCCCGTATTTCACGCGGCCGCGTCGCAGTGCCGCGAGGTCAATTCCCGCGGTCACCTCGGCAAAGGCCTGCGCCGAGAGATCTTCCGGCACGCCCGGCGCGAGCTCGATGGTGGTCGGGTCGATCGCGCGCGAGCTGATTGCATTATACGGACTGTGGTCGCCTCCGGTTTCGTTGATCGGCAGGAGTTGCACCAGTTTGAAGCCGATGGTGCGGGCCCAGGCGATGAATTGCCGCAAACCGGCGACGTCGCCGATGCCGAGATCATTCTCCGTCCGCAGGGCGAAGAGCGGGGCGAGCACGCCGGCGATCTTTTCGTTAGGCGAAATAGTCATGCGGGCAATGACGAAGCACGAATGACGAAATTCGAGTCAATCTCGAAGGTCGAATGACGCAAGAGCATCTCCTGTCTTCGTCATTTTATCCCCTCCGCACATTCCAGTCTTCGACAAGGGAGAGCGGAATCTCTTTCAGGAAACGCGAAGGGCGCTGAAACATGTCGCCGTAGCCGGCGTTGAGGCGCAGGTGCGGATAGGTGAGATAAAGTTCGTCTTTGGCGCGGGTGATCGCGACGTAAAAAAGACGGCGCTCTTCTTCGATCGCGTCGCGGGTCTCGAGCGAGCGGGTGCTGGGGAACATTCCGTCGGTCAGCCAGATGACAAAGACGGAGTGGAACTCGAGTCCCTTCGCCTGGTGCACGGTGGAGAGATTCACGGCCTCGGTGTCGCCGGTCTGATTGGTCGCCGGCTCCGCATCGAGATTGCTGATGAGCGCGAGTTGCGAGAGAAATTCGTGAATGTCTTTGAACTGACGCGCGAAAGCGGCGAGTTGCGTGAGGTCTTCCTTACGCAGCTCGTAGTTGGCAAAATTGGCCTTCGCGTAATCATCGTAAATCGCCTCGACGATCGACATGATCATCTCGGTCGGCTGGTTCGGTCGTCCGCGCGGTGCGATTTCGTCGAGAGTCCAGGCGAGTTGCTCCCAGGATTTCTTTGACCGCGCGCCGACTGGCAGCGCACGCAGGCGCTCGCCGAAGTTGTAGCCGGGATCGGCGATCCGGGCCGAGATTTCGGCCCCGACGCTGCCGGGGTCGGCACCCGCGGTGACCACGGGAGTTGCTTCGCCTAACGACTCTTCCCAGGAACGCCAGAGATTCTCCGCGCTCTTGCCGCCGATCCCCGGCAGCAGCCGAACCATTCGTTTAAAGGCGACTTCATCGCGTGGATTAGCGACGAAGCGAAGGAAGGCCGCCACGTCTTTAATGTGGGCCTGCTCGAAGAAACGAATGCCGCTCGTGATCTGGTAGGGAATGCCGCGACGCGCAAGCTCCAATTGCAGCTCCACCGCGTGATAGTGCGCCCGGTAAAGAACGGCGATCTCGTGCAACTCGATCCCTTCATCGCGCAGCTCGAGAATGCGCTGGGCGATGAACTGCGACTGCTCGCCGCCATCGTTCAGGGCCACGATCGCGGGTTTCAACGAGTTCGTTAGGCGGGTCGCGCTGAGCTGCTTCCGGAACTGCTGGAGATTGGCCGCGATGGCCGCGTTCGCCACCTGCAGGATCTCCGGCACGCTGCGGTAATTGAGCTCGATCTTGAAGACCTGCGCGCCCGGGTAACGCCGGGGGAAGGCAAGGATGTTTTGGAAGTTGGCCCCGCGCCAGGAATAGATCGATTGCGCATCGTCGCCCACCACCATCACGTTCTGGTGTTCCGCCGCGAGCAGGTCGATAAGGTCGGCCTGGATCTTGTTCGTGTCCTGATATTCGTCTACCAGGATGAACTGGAATTGTCGCCGATAGAAGGCCGCGATTTCCTCGTGCTCCTTCAGCATCCGGAGCGTTTTCTCCAGCAGATCGTCGAAATCGAGTGAGTTAGTCGATTTTTTCCGCCGCTCGTAGCGGAGATGCACTTCCTTGATTTGCTCAAGCAGCGGAAGGAAATAGGGAAACTTTTCCGCCAGCAATTCCTCAATCGGCCGCTCGGTATTGACGACGAAACTGAAAATATCCGCCAGCACCTCACCCTTCGGGAAACGGATTTCCTTCGGATCGATGCCGGAGCCCGCGACGACCGAGTTGAGCAGGTCTTTCTGGTCCTCGCGGTCCATGATCGTGAATCCGCTCGAGTATCCGAGGGCGCTGCCGTGCCGCCGCAGCATCCGGTTGCCGATGGAATGGAACGTTCCGCCCCAGAGCCCGCTTGCATCGACGGGGAGAAGATTCGCGACCCGGTCGAGCATCTGGCGCGCGGCTTTGTTCGTGAAGGTGAGGAGCAGGATGTTGCGCGGGTCGACGCCGTTTTCGAGTAGGTAGGCGACACGATAGGTCAGGGTGCGCGTCTTGCCCGAGCCCGCGCCAGCGATCACGAGCAGCGGTCCGGGCGGCGCGGTCACGGCCGCGTACTGCTGCTCGTTCAACTCGTTCCCGTAATCGATGTTGATCGTCGCCGCGGAGGGAGCGCGCTGGAGTGTGTATTCGCGGGACATTGGGGGGTTACGCTGGAGTCTGGGTCACGGCTCTTCAACGAAAAGTTTCGCCTCCGGCAAACCGCGCTCTCGCCTAACGGAAAAATTCGTGGTGGATCGAGCGGGCCGGCCCTCTGCGACTGAACGCAGGGGCCTGAAACAAGAGGCTGACGGGGGATCTGGGCCGTCCGGTTTGAGGAAAAAAACAGGGGCCGGGGACAGTTGGCAAGGTTACTGCTTATTACGATTATAGTAATTATGGAATCACCCGCCGCACCAGCTTTCTCGCTATGAAAATCCTCAACCGGGACCGGGCCGAATTCCTTGTGATTGATGACGACCCGGCGATTACAAGATTCCTCGCCGCCTACCTGAAACAGCAGGGGCACACCTGCGCGACTTTGACGGAGGGCTTCCAGACCGCCTCCTGGCTCGAACTGCACGACTGCGAAGTGGTGGTGGTCGATCTAAACATGCCGAAAGTGGACGGAATCTCGCTCATTACCTATGTGCGCGAGATCCAGCCGAGCCTGCCCATTATCGTTTTCACCGGCGTCGGCTACGATGAGGAAAAAATGCACGCGGCTCTGCGGGCGGGCGCGAACGGCTACGTGAGCAAGAATCTCCCGATCGAGCAACTTTACTGTGTCCTTTCGCGAGTCCTTGCGACGTGCCGACAGCGCGCGCGTCGTGAGGCGCTCGCTCGGGCGCGCCCCGCGCTCCTCGGCGCAGCCTAACGAGGACGCGCTTCCTGCAAGAGATCGCGTAATCCTTCGGGAGAAACGGTCTCGGCGCCACTCGCGCTCGCTGTTTCCTGCTCGAGGTAATCGCCGGTCGCGACGACGAGATCGAAGCGCTCCGCATATTTGCTCGTCAACCGCTCGATGATCGAGTCGGCCGTTTGCCCGTGGCGCGAATAGAAGATTTGAATTTCACCCGGCTCGGCTTCATGCGAGACGGCCGTGCCGCGGCCGTCGAAGACCACAACCACACGCACGCCGCTCCAATCTTGGTAGTCGCGCAACTGTCGGATGAGAGCCTCGCGCGCGAGGGAGGTGCGGCGCTCATGGAGCAGTCGCAGTTCCGGCCAGGCAAAAATAATGCTATGACCGTCGACCAAGAGATATTGGGGTCGCACCCGTCACGATAGAATGGCGGGGTCGCTGGAATCAACCCGCGTCTGCCGGGCGGCGTTCTTAAGAGGCGGCGGCGGCCGGCTTCCTGGCGCGAGGCTTTGCTCCGGTCCGGCGCGGCGCTTTCGCCGCCACCCGCTTGCGTTCGACATAAGCTTTCCGCCGCTTTCGCTTGACGGTGACTCGGTGTTGTTGACCCATGAGGCAGTTGCTATAGGCCGGATGCGCCAACGGCGCAATCGGAACCGTGCGTCGGTGCCGCAAACAAATTGTGAATTGGATGTTGCCATGTCAGGCGGGTCCCGTCTAAAAAGAGTGCCTCACCCTCGTCTCAGCGCGACGTTACCCCAGCCCCTTGCCCCACATGCCCAGGATATTAATCGGAGTTTCCGCCTTCCTGATGGCGCTCTCCCTGTTCTTCGGGTTCTTGAATTCGAGCAAGTTAAAGGGCTTGCGGAACGAAAGCGTCAGCACCACCTCGGCGCGCGAGACAGCCGATCGGGCCCGGATGGCGAGCGAGAGGAAGTTGAAGGCGCGCGAGGTCGAGTTTGCGAAGGCGGCGAGCAAGGCGACGGCGGCGGAAGCGAAGGCGACGAGTGCGGAAACCGACCTGAGCAAGACGCAAAACGAGAAAGCCGAACTAAAGTCCAAATTACAGGCGAGTGAGGGCCAGATCGCGGACCTGCAGAAGCGGGTGGCGGAGGCGACGGTCGGCGAGGTGCCAGGCGCATCGGAAGGCGTTTCGCCTAACGAATTGAAAGCGTTGCTCGATGACACCAAGCACCAACTGGTGGCTGCGGAACAGGAGAAATCGATTCTGGCGGACAAGGTGAGAGCCGCGCAGGACCGGGTCGCGGCCATCGAGGAGGAGAAAAAGCGGCGCGAATCGGGGGTCAACGCGCCCGGCGTTCACGGCACAATTCTCGCCGTCAACCAGGCCTACAATTTCGTCGTCCTCAGCATGGGCGATCGACAGGGCGTGGTGCCAAACTCGGAGATGCTGGTCATGCGGCGCGGGGCGCTGATTGGCAAAATCCGCGTCTCCTCGGTTGAACCAACCACTTCGATAGGCGATATCATCACCAATAGCTTGGCGCGCGGCGTCCAAGTGCAGCCTGGAGATACCGTCATTTATGCTGGAAGTAACAATTCGTCATCCTAGGGTCCGCTCCTGCCTAACGACCTTGCTTGCGGCGGCCGCCTTGAGTTCGTGTGCCACCGATGAACCAAAACAGACCGCTTTGCTGGGCGACCCCGACGCGCGGCGCGAGTCGAGTATCCCGTGGAACCGGCCGCAGGGCTGGGAAAACACCGCCGGCTTGCCCTCTGGACTCAATGGCTCCGGCGGCCAACCCAATCCCAACAATCCCGCTGGCGATTGACCGTCCCCGCCGGAAGGACGCGATCGGCTAGATCCAAAAGCCGGCGGGAATGACCGCATCCTTCGGCACCACCACGATCCCGTCGCGAATGTAGTAATTGGGCGCGTCGAGATTCGCCTCTTTGCCTTCCGGCGTGATCACCACGCCGTCGCCGATGCGCGCGTTTTTGTCGATGATCGCGCGATCGATCACGCAATTGCGCCCGATGCCGATCGGCGGCAGATCGGGCGATTTGGCAGGCGCGGCTCCTTCGAAATGGTCGCCGCCCATGAGCACGCTGTTGCGGATCGTCGCCCCGCTCCGGATGATGCTGCGCACCCCGATCACGCTCCGCTCGATGTGGGCGTCGGAGATAATGCAACCATCGGAAATGATCGCCTGGCGCAGCGTCGCGCCGTTGATTTTGCTCCCGGGCAGGAAGCGCGGGTGGGTATAGATCGGCGCCTGCGCTTCGAAGAAGCTATAGTTAGGCGCGAGATTGGTCAGGTCGAGATTTGCTTCGTAGAAGGCGCGGATCGTTCCGATGTCTTCCCAGTAGCCTTTGAAAATATAGGCATTGACGTGGCGTTCGCCGATGGCCCGCGGGATGACGTGCTTGCCGAAATCGTCGAGGTCGCTGTTCAGGCAATCGACCAGCACCTGGCGATTGAAAACATATATGCCCATCGACGCTTGAAACAGTTCTTCATCGGGGTCGCTCTCGATCGAATTGAGCAGCTCGCGGTCCATCTTCAGCTCGTCGAGCACCGCTGTTTCCTTCGGCTTTTCCTCGAAGCGCGTGATTCTCCGGTCCGGTCCGCTCAACATGATCCCGAAATCGGAGGCGGCGGCGCGCTGTACCGGCGTCGTGGCCAGCGTGATCTCGGCGCCGGAGCGGATGTGCTGGTGCAAGAGCGTCCGGAAATCCATCCGATAGAGCTGATCGCCGCTCAGGATGAGGAAATAGTCGTAGGGCTGCTCGAGAAAATAACGGAGATTTTGCCGAACCGCATCGGCGGTGCCCTGATACCATTGAGCCCCTTCGGGGGTTTGTTGCGCGGCGAGAATGTCGACAAAGCTGCGCGAAAAATTATCGAACTTGTAGCTCGCCTGGATATGGCGATGGAGCGACATGCTGTTGAACTGGGTGAGCACGTAAATCGAGCGCAGCCCGGAGTTGAGGCAGTTGCTGATCGGGATGTCGACCAGCCGGTACTTTCCTCCTAACGGAACGGCTGGCTTGGAACGATCCTTGGTCAGAGGAAACAAGCGCGTCCCCGCGCCGCCCCCCATGATGATGGAGAGGGTGCGTTGGGTGGTGCCGGGCGGCAGAGCAGGAGATTGCGGCATGCGAAAAGTTCAACTTACACCCGATCGAACTCCATTAGGCAAGCCGTTCTACTCCGCTTTCTTCCCAAATCCTGCTCCCGCTCTTGCTCGTGATCCTTGCGGTCAGGAGCAAGAGCAGGGTTGGAAACTCGGCTACCCTACGCCGGCACGCCTTGCGTCCGGCGAGCGTCGGTGTCACGCTTCCGCCCTAATTTATGTGTGGCATCGTCGGATACGTCGGAAGAGCGGAAGCCGCGCCCATCCTGCTCGATGGCCTGCGCCGGCTCGAGTACCGCGGCTATGACTCCGCCGGGGTTGCGATCGTCGATCGCGATCACGTCGAGACGCGCAAATGCGCCGGCCGCATCGCCGGGCTTTCGCAATTAATCGCCGAACATCCCCCTTCCGGGACCTACGGCATCAGTCACACCCGCTGGGCAACGCACGGCAAACCGACCGATCAAAATGCCCATCCGCACTTCGACGAGAGCGGCAAACTCGCGCTCGTCCACAACGGCGTGATCGAAAACTACCAGCAGATCAAGGACGCGCTGATCCAGGAAAGCCCGCATCACTTTACATCCGAGACCGACACGGAAGTGCTGGCTCACCTGGTCGGAAAAATTTACGATGACTCCGCGGTTGGAGTGGTCGATCCGCGCCGGCACAAGGCGTTGCTGGTGGAAGCGCTGCGCACGGCCTTGCAACAGGTCATTGGCACCTACGGCATCGCGCTGGTCCACGCGGATATTCCGGATTTCATCGTTGGCGCGCGCCGTGGCAGCCCGCTTGTTCTCGGGGTGGGGAAGGACGAGAATTTTCTGGCGAGCGATGTGAGCGCGATCGTCGCCCATACCCGCGACGCGGTTTACCTAAACGACTTCGATCTGGTCGCGGTCGAGCGCGACAACTTCGAGATCAGCTCGCTCGCCGGCGAGCGCGGCAGCCACGCGATCAGCAAGGTCGAATTCACCGCCGAGGACATCAAGAAAGGCGATTACCCGCACTACATGCTCAAGGAAATCTTCGAGCAACCCGGCTCGGTGCGCGACGCGATGCGGGGCCGGCTGAGCGTCGAAGAATGCACCGCGAAACTCGGCGGCCTGAACATGACCCCGGCGCAACTGCGCGACGTCGGCCGGGTGGTTTTGACCGGCTGCGGGACGGCGCTGCACGCCGGCATGGTCGGCGAATACCTGATCGAACAGCTCGCGCACATCCCGGTGGAGGTGGAATACGCGAGCGAATTCCGCCATCGCAACACGCCGATGACGACCGACACGCTGGTCTTCGCCATCAGCCAGAGCGGCGAGACTGCCGACACGCTAGGCGCGCTCCGCGAAAGCAAGCGCAAAGGCCATCGCACGCTGGGCATTTGCAACAACGTCGCGAGCACGATCGCGCGGGAAAGCGACGGCGGCGTCTACATGCACGCCGGACCGGAAATAGGGGTCGCGGCGACCAAATCGTTCACCTCGCAGGTCGTCATTCTCACCTTGATCGGATTATTGTTAGGCCGGATGCGGCATCTCTCGACCGCGGAAGGCACTTCCATCAGCGGAGCCCTTGAGGCGTTGCCGGAAAAGATCGAGCAGATCTTGAAAATGAGCGACCAAATCAGGGAGGTCGCAAAAAAATACGCCCAGGCGACGGGCATGTTGTTCTTCGGCCGGCAGTTCAATTTCCCGATCGCGCGCGAAGCGGCGCTCAAGTTGAAGGAGATCACCTATCTCTACGCCGAGGGTCATCCGAGCGCGGAACTGAAGCACGGCGTGATCGCGCTCGTGAAACCGGAGCTGCCTTCCGTTTTCATCACCCCGGACGACGCGGTCTTTTCCAAGAACATGAACAACATCGAGCAGGTGCGCGCGCGCAAAGGGCCGATCATCGCGGTCACGACTGCGAGCGGCGCGGCAAAATTGAAAGGCATCGCCGACGACATCATCACCGTGCCCGACGCGGATGAGATCGTGATGCCGGTGCTGACCGTCATTCCGCTGCAATTATTTGCCTACCATCTCGCCGTCGCCCTTGGCCGCGACGTCGACAAACCGAGGAATCTGGCGAAAAGCGTGACCGTCGAGTAACGGCACGCTGTTGCAGGCTGTAGCCGCTTCGCTGTGCGAAGCGCGGGTATCGACGCCGTTCCTGCGAGAGTCCCTCCCATTGCCAACCGCATGCCCACGTCGCCCACAGCGCGGCGGCTACGGCCGGGCGACAACAGTTTAAGACGGCCCCGCGCCTTTGACGCCGACCCGCGCCAGATATTCCTCCACGCTCAGGAGATTATTGGCGCCGCGCTGCACG
Source organism: Chthoniobacterales bacterium (assembly GCA_035568735.1). Taxonomy (GTDB): domain Bacteria; phylum Verrucomicrobiota; class Verrucomicrobiia; order Chthoniobacterales; family UBA10450; genus Palsa-1392. The sequence continues at coordinate 12,398 of DATMNS010000219.1, forward strand.
ATTTTGAGGAGCGTATCCATCGAGGAAACTTCCTCGAGCTGCTCGGTCAGGAACCATTGCAGAAAATTATTCGTGATGAAATCGTTCTCCGAGCGCGCCAATTCTACCAGCGCGTTGATCTGGCGCGTGACCACGATTTCCTGGTCGAGTGAGAGCCGGATCGCTTCCTCCGCGTTCTTGAAGGTGGGCTGCGGCGCGGCGATCGCGGGAATCACCACCCGGCCGCCGGCATCGACCACATATTTGATGAAGCGCATCGCATGATCATTTTCTTCGGCCGCCTGGCGATAAAAATGCTCCGCCAGCTGCGGGAGGGCGTCGCCCGAAAAGTAGGCCGCGATCGCGACATACTGCAGGGACGCCCCAAACTCGTTTCCGATCTGCTTGTTGATCGCGTTGACCACTTTCTTGCTTGTGAGCATGGGAACCTTCTCCAGTTAAGATTTGTTCGCGGTGCCGCTCGGCGGACGAAACGCCCAAGCGACGGTGGTGCAACATGGACGAAGAATCCTTCGTTGCCAATTTGGAACCGGGGCGGGACAATTCACCGTTTTCCAGCCATTCGTTAGGAGATCAACTGCGTTTGCCGGCGATGATCCGGTAGATGAGCAGAAGCAGCATCGCGCCGATGATCGATGCGATGAATCCCGCCGGCTGCCCCGGTTGGTACCAGCCGAGCACACGGCCGAGATAGCCGGCCACAAAAGCGCCCGCGACGCCCAGCAGGATCGTGATGATGCAGCCGCCGGGATCCTTCCCCGGCATGAGGAGTTTGGCGATCGCGCCAACGACGAGACCGATGAACAGTGTCCAGAGAATTGCGCCCATGATTGAGGTTAAGAATCGCGGGCCGCAGGGGCAACGGTTTTATGCTGCTACAACTCCACCACCTGGGCGCTCTGGATATCGTCGCTCGCCGCGATCTCGACGAGCAATTCGGGCGGCGGCGCGGTGTCGAGATTGAGCACGGTGAGCGCGCGTCCGCCGGCCTGGTTTCGGCTGAGCGACATCGTCGCGATGTTGACGTCGTGCGCGCCGAGGAGAGTGCCAATGCGCCCGACCATGCCGGGACGGTCGGTGTTTTCGAGAACCAGCAGAACGCCGTGCGGACGCGCTTCCACCGGCCGGCTGTTGATGCTCACGATCCGCGGGGTCGCGCCGAAGAATGCGCCGGCGACGGAGAGCGTTTTTCCTTCCGCCTCCGCCGTCAGCTCGAGCAGATCGGTGTAATCGCCCGGCGCGCTGAGGCGGGATTCGGTCACCTTCATGCCTAACGTTTCGGCGAACGCGGGCGCGTTGACTTCATTCACGTCCTCGCCGCCGGCGAGGTGGAGAAAGCCTTTCAGGATCGAACGCGTGATCGCCGTCGTGTCGACCTCGTTCACTTTGCCGCTGTAGTTGATATGCAGATTTTCGACTCGCTTCGGCGACACCTGCGACAAGAAGCGCCCGAGCTTTTCGCCAAAACGCAAATGGGGCCCGACGATGGCGAGCGTTTTCGCGTCGAGATTCGGCAGATTGATCGCGTTGCGGATCGTCCCCTCGAGGAGTGCGGCGCGAATCGCCTGTGCGATTTCGATCCCGACACTTTCCTGCGCCTCGACCGTCGAAGCGCCGAGATGCGGGGTGAGGATCAGGTTCGGAATCCCGCGCAGCGGCGAATCAGCCGGCAACGGTTCCTGCTCGAAAACATCGAGCGCCGCGCCTGCCACCTGGCCGTTGCCTAACGATTCGAGGAGCGCTACCTCGTCGATCAGGCCGCCGCGCGCGCAATTGATCAGGCGCACGCCGCGTTTCGTCTTCGTGAGGCGCGCGGCGTTCAGGAGATGATGTGTCTCTGGCGTGAGCGGCGTGTGCAGAGTGAGAAAATCCGCCAGCGGCAGGAGCTCATCGAGTTCCTCGACCAGTTCCACCTGGAGCGATCGCGCCCGGCTCGAGGAGAGATACGGATCGTAGGCCAGCACCCGCATTCCGAAGGCGATCGCGCGCCGGCTCAACTCCGAACCGATCCGGCCCATGCCGATAATGCCCAGCGTTTTGTTGTAAAGCTCGGTGCCTTCAAACTGCTTCCGGTCCCATTTGCCGGCTTGCAGATTGGAATGCGCCTGCGGGATCTTGCGCGCCACGGAAACGAGGAGCGAGAAAGCGTGTTCCGCGGTCGAGATGGTGTTGCCTCCGGGCGTGTTCATCACAATCACTCCGCGCCGTGTCGCGGCCTCGACATCCACGTTGTCGACTCCGACGCCGGCGCGACCGACCACGCGCAAGCACTTACCCGCCTGTAAAATCGGGGCCGTCACCTTTGTCCGGCTGCGCACCACGAGTGCGCTGAACTCGGGAATCAACTGCACCAATTCCGCCTCGCTCAAGCCGGTGTGCACGGTGACGTCCAGCGCCGCGCCGGCCGCGAGCTCATCGATTCCTCTCTGAGAAATCGAATCCGCGATTAAGACCTTGGGCGCGCTCACACGTAAAGGTGGAGACGATCTAACCAAATATCACAAGTCGTATTGTGTCGGGTAATTCCGCCGCGACCCTGGTGACCAGGCTCCCGCCCAACAGCTGTGCGAGCGTGCTGCGTTGCGACGTGCCGATGATCAGGTAATCGACACCCATCGTCGCCGACAGATCGAGGATGGTCGCGGCGGCATCTTCGCTCACCGCGTAGACCGGCAACACACAAACGCCGCGGTCCTGCCCCTGTTTCAGCATCGACGACATGATCGCCTGCGCAACCGGGTCGTCCTGCCATCTCACCCGCCCGAGAGTTGCCGGCCCTCCGGAGAAATAGACGGCGATTTCTCGCACGTAAAGAACGCAGAGTACCGCCTTGCGCAGCTCCGCCTCTTCGAGGGCAAAATTCAGGACCGGCGTGACGCCGCGTGCTGCGACCATGATTTTGGTGCCTTCCTCAAGCCGCGGTGCAAACGCCGCAAGGGTTTGCGGCGACACCATATCGGCGACCTCCCTGGTCACGGTCAGTGTCGTTAGGCCCTGGCGCTTGAGCGTGTAGGCGCGCAAGGCCAAACCGCCGAGGAGGACGCACATGACGAAGAAAAGTGCATCCGGTTTGCTGTGCGCCAACGTCAGCTCAACCAGAAAAAGAATGACGAACGTGATCCCGAAAAGCACGCGGTCGTACCAGGTAAACCCGGCTGTTCGATTGAGAGCGCAAGAGCCGACATTGACCGCAATCGCTCCCACCACCCCAATCGCGTAGAGCCCGGCTAGTGAGGTAAACCCGGTTGCCGTCAGCAATACCAGTGAGGGAATGCCGACTGCGATGAAGAGAGGATAGATCGGGACGCCATACTTATTCAGCCTCGTGAATTGTCGCGGCATTTCGCCGTCGCGCGCCATCATGAAAAGCAGGCCGATCATCGCGACGATGGCGGTATTCGCCGCACTCACCAGGAGGAAGAAGAAAACAATCCCGACGACCCAGCCGAACATGACGCCGAACCATGGAGAGACGGTCGCCGCGCCGAACTGCTCACCGATAAAGCGGAGCATGTCTTCGTTGCGCGCTCCCATTGCCGCCCGAATCTGGAGCTTGTCTGTGAGGTGCAGCGTCTGGGGAAGAACGCTCGGCAACGAGAGCATCGCCCATCCGAGCAAGGCGGTGCCGGCAACGACTTCAATTGCCACCGGCAGGATCGCCTGCAACGAGGTGCGCGCGACGCTTGGCTTATCCATCGTCGAACCGCGATCCAGCTTCATGACTCCGGTCAGGTTGGCGATCGACTCCGCGCCGGAGAGTGCGAGAATTACGCCGACGAACTGCACCCAAAGCGCGGAGAAATGTTGGTGTCGCGGTTCGAGAAATTGCGTCGTTAGATGCGGTGCGCTGACGCCGATCAGCACCAAAACAACGATGGCCGTCGGCACGGACAGGACGACGGCCAGACTTCCGCTGTGCTTTGGCCCAAAATAATTGAGCCAGCCCATAATAATCAACACCGCGATCGTGGTCAGCCCGATGTGATCGCGCAGCATTTTGATCCAGACGACCTGTTCCGCGCCGGAAGTGATGTAACTCAAGCCGGCCCAGCCGCTAAGCGCCGCCGTCACCGTCAGATCTGCCAGCAAAAGCAGGGCGCCCACCACGGCGAGCAGTCGGCCCTGTGATCGGGCCGCCGAATAAACGCCGCCGCCGTCGGGGAAATGGCGGCAGATGACGATGTAATTGACACCCACCAGGGCCGTTACCACGCACACCGCGAGAATGATCGGCAATGAAGAAAACCCCGCGGCGAGAAAAGCGAGGCCGATGACGTAAGCCTTGCTCGTGCCCCAATCGCCGTAAAGCAAAGCGGCGGCGCGTTTCCAGTCAACGTTACGGGGGCGATGCACGCCGGGAGTTGCGATGAACGGTTCAGCCATGAAAAGTGCGAGGGGGAGTTACCGACGCATCGCCGCGGCGGGCAAGTAATTTCTCGGCAACGCCGGAGAACGCGACGGCGGCATCCGTGCAGGCATAGAGCGATCGGTTGACATTGATGTATCGCCGTATCAATGTATCAACGTATGCGAACCACGATTACCCTCGATAGAGATGTCTTTGAAGCAGCCCGAACCCTGGCCGCGTCCTCCGGCAAGAAGCTTGGCCAGGTTGTTTCGCAATTGGCGCGGCGCGGACTTCGTGCCCCGCCCGACGTGGCCGCCAAGAATGGTTTGCCGGTCTTTCGCGTCTCGCCCGACGCCCCGGTGATTCCGAGCGATCGTGCGCGCGATTTGCTGGCCGATGAAGAGACATGAAGCCGGCGCTCCTCGATACCAACGTCCTTCTGGCCCTGGCCTGGCCAAATCATCAGCACCACGCCGAAACGCACCAGTGGTTTGGAGCGCAATCGCGGCATGGGTGGGCGACATGCGCGCTCACCCAGCTGGGGTTCATCCGTCTCTCGGCCAACCCGGCTTATACACCCGCCGCGGTTTCACCGCAGGAGGCTGCCTCCTTACTCGAACGCCTGCTTCGGCATGAGTCGCACCATTTCTGGCCATGCCCGGCGGCGACGGCGCCTGCGATTTACTCTCGCACGCTCGGCCATCAACAGACCAACGATGCTTATCTCGTCGAGGTGGTTCGCCGGCACAAAGGTCGGCTCGTCACTCTTGACCGACGCGCCTCGGCCCACGGAGACGAAGTTGTTTTTGTGATTGCCGGTTAGTCTGTCGCCAAGTTTGCTGGCCCTTCGATCTCGGCGGTCTGCGGGAACATGTCGCGCAAATTTTCTGGCTTTTGTAGTGCTGCGTCGACGTCCGTGAGATCACCTTCAGATCAGCGATCTTTGATCCGTGTCAAGAAACTGCTGCTCCTTCGGGGGCAGTACCATTCGAATGCTGCCCGCGACGAAGGAATCTGCATCGGCCACTTCGAAATCACCTGCGATAGCAGGGGCCGGGCGGGGCGTGCCCAAGCGGATGAAGTAAAGGGCCAGGCGGTTATGAGGCATTTGGCATGACCTCATCTCTCCAGTCCCACACTCCGACTGTGTGGCGTGGGAACCTCGCCTAACTACGTGGAACTGGATTTTACACAGCGGAATGGCTGCTGCCGGTTACTTGCCTTCTATCGGTAGCAGGTTGCGGCGCGAGCATTGCCGTCCTTCCGTTTGAAAACCTGAGTAGCGATAAAGAAAATGCCTGCTTTGCCGACGGCATCCAGGCTGAAGTCCTGACGCGGCGATCCTGTCTGCGTCTTATAGGGGGTCGAGATCGTCGTCAAGGGTAACTACTTTGAAGAGGCGGTTCTGAGGAACGACCGTCAGGGATCGTTCCCCGAGCCGCTTTCGCAACCCGGCATTGACATTCAAATCCTCGCGTGCGCGCGTGGAGGCGCGTGGAGGTTTGACGCCTCGCGCCGGAGCGGTAGGCTTAAGCGTGATCTTCACGATCGGACGTGCAGCTACGATCCTCGCACTTTGCCTTTCGTTAGGCCTGCATTGGGTGGCTCTCCAGTCGGTCGCCTGGACAACGATGCTGGTGGAGAATGCCTGCCATGTGCCGCTCAGTGACGCGGTGGCCAAGACTTTCGACGGCAATCATCCCTGCGACCTTTGCCACATGGTCGCCACCGGCCAGAAATCGGAGAAAAAATCCGAGATGCTGCCGACGGTTGGGAAAATGGATCTCATTTGCACGACGCGCACCCTGAGCTGGCTGCCGCCGTGGGTGTCCTACGACTATCCGCGGATCAACTCCGCGATTCCGGAGCGCTCGCAAGCGCCGCCAGTGCCTCCTCCTCGCTTGCTGCCGGGTTGATTCCTGCTCGTTAGGCGGACTGCGCCGCGCGTGTGCGCGGGTCGCGGTTCCTTTCTCGCAACCCGGGAACTTTTCGCCGTGGCGCGAACGTTTCCACATCACCTTGGAGGTATAACTCATGAAACACTTTGTCTTACTTTTTTGGCTTACCTGCGCCGCGTGCGAGTTCGGCGCGACGAGCCGGGCGTACGGGCATGGCTTCGCGGGCGCGCGGTTTTTTCCGGCGACGCTCTCCACCGACGACCCCTTTGTCGCCGATGAGTTTTCGCTGCCAACTGTTTCCAGCATTATTACACCGGACAATGGCGGCACGCGGGATACGGAGATTTCTTCCGACATCGCTTTGCGCATCACGCCGAAATGGGACATCGAGTTTGGCGAGACATTCATTACGCTCAATCCTTCACAGGGCAAGGTGGTGAATGGTTTCGACAATCTTTCCATCGGCTCGAAATGCGAGTTCTTTGAAAACGACGAACACGAAACCGTAGCGTCCCTCGGCCTCGACGTCGATGTCGGCGGGACGGGAAGCAAGCAATTGGGAGCAGATACTTTCAGCACGTGGACGCCGGGACTCTTCTTTGGCAAAGGCTTGGGCGATTTGCCGCAAGGATTGTCGTTGGTGAGACCAGTTGCGGTCACCGGCCTCGTCGGCGTCGCCGTGCCGGGCAGGGCGAGTACGGACGGATCACCAAACCCTGCTGTTTTGCAATTGGGTTTTGCGTTTGAATACAGCATTATTTACTTGCAGGAGCAGGTCAGAGACATCGGGCTGCGCGCGCCGTTCGACCGCTTGATTCCGCTGGTGGAAGTTTCCCTTAGTGATCCACTCGACCGCGGGGAGAGCGGCCTAATTACCGGCACGGTCAATCCCGGCGTCATCTGGTCTGGCAAATACTTCCAAGTCGGGGCCGAAGCGGTGATTCCCATCAATTCGCGCACTGGCAATAACATCGGATTCATTGCGCAGCTGCACTTCTATCTGGACGATCTTTTCCCGCACAGCCTGGGCCGCCCGCTCTTCGGAGGAAACAAATGAAACGTATCATCCTCAGTTTCGTTCTAATTGTTCTGGCCGGTTCAGCCTCCCTTGAAGCGCATGCGTTCCTCAAAGGTGCGGAACCGAGCGTGGGCAGCACGGTCCAGACAGCGCCGAACGAGGTGCGAATCCGGTTTACGGAAAACATCGAACCCGCCTTCAGTAAGATTCAGGTCTTCAACCTGTCCGGGAACGAAGTAGACAAGCGCGATGTGCATCTGGATCGCTCCGATCCCGCGGTCTTGCAGGTTTCATTGTCGCCGCTCGGAAGCGGAACCTACAAGGTGGTCTGGCGTGTGGTCTCGGTCGATACACATGTGACGGAAGGAAGCTTCAGTTTCCATGTTCGTTAGGCCGGAAATCCGTCGGGAAACCTGATGCTTGACGCTTTGCTCATCGTCGCGCGCAGCGCGCAGATCGCGGCGTCGATCCTGTTCGCGGGAGTTTTTACCTTTAAGGTGGTCGCGCTCGGGCGCGTCGGGCAGTCCGCCGGCGATGCCGGGCAGGCGCTGGATCGGCAGTTCTTTTGGCTCGCCCTTTGGAGTCTGGTCGCGGCGCTTTTCTCCGCGCTCCTCTGGTTTTGGCTGGTGGTCGCGAGCATGAGCGGGTCGTCCCTGGCCGATGCTCTTTCCGGAAACGCCTGGCAGATGGTGCTGTCGCAAACGGAGTTCGGCCGTGTCTGGCAGCTGCGCTTGGCAGTGATCGGGCTGGCACTCGCGCTCGTCGCGGTCGGCTTGCCCCGAAAGAACTCGCGCCATGCGTTGACGCTCGCCCTCTGGCCGTTGGCGCTGGTATTGCTCGTCTCACTTGCCTGGATCAGTCACGCCGCCGCTGCCAGATCCCAACCGCTCGGTCTGCTCGGCGACGCGCTCCATCTTTGCGCCGCCGGCGGTTGGATTGGCGGGTTGTGGCCGCTCGCGATTTTCCTGAAACGCACCGGGGTCTCAGTCTCGTCCGGCGCACCTGCGCTCCATGTCTTGCGTCGCTTTTCCACGCTTAGCCTTTGCTCTGTCGGCGTCCTCGTGGTTAGCGGCCTTTCCAATAGCTGGCTTCTGGTCGGCTCCGTCGCAGCGCTTTTCACGACCCGCTATGGCGCGCTTCTCCTCTTCAAGCTGACGCTTTTTGCCCTCCTCCTCGGCTTCGGCGCTCGGAACCGGGGGATCATCAACACGGCCGCGATCTCTCCGGGTTTGCTGGCGCAACTCCGCCGCAACGTGCTCTACGAAATCTGTCTTGGCCTGGCGGTAGTGGCGATTGTGGGATGGTTAGGTATCACCCCGCCGGCCCGTTCCGGGACCTCGGCCGAAAACAGGACGTTGGCGATTTCTTCTTCAAGGTAAAAAGCGGATTCTGGAAAATCGGCGATCATCGCTGCAGAAAACTCTTGCGCGCTGTTCGGTTCGATCACAACGTAGCTCTCGCCGTGAGCCGCCGCGAAAAACTCCAGGCCTTTGTCGCAAGCGGATTGCTTTCGGCCTTTCTCTTCGCGCTCGCGCTCGCTGCTTCGCCGCAACTCCACCAGCGGTTGCATGCCGACGCTGGTTCGCCGGATCACGAGTGCGCGGCGACGCTCATCGCTGCCGGCAAATACGAGCAGGCCGATGCCCCGCCCGTCGTGGTCGCGCCGCAGCCGGCGCTTGTTTTTGAGAGAATTCCG
>DATMNS010000220.1:0-4458 GCA_035568735.1 Chthoniobacterales bacterium
CCCGAGCCTCCACCGACGCAGCCTGGTTACCACTGAGCGTTTTCTCGAAAACGGCATCTTCGGCCTGTCGCCGCGCAATGGCCCTTGCCCGCTTTGGCGTCTGCGTAGTTTCGGGTACCAATCAACCCGCGATTTCATGGCCCGTCTCAGACCCGCGTGAGAATTGGCTGCACTTTTGGGGGCACGCGTGCGCGGCCATCTGGGGGCGCACGCGTGCCCCCAAAAAGTGTAGCCAATTCTTTTGTTACGTTGCCCTGGATCGGCGATTTGGAAGTCTGGAAGCCGATAAGTCGGACAAGTTGGCTACGAACTTTCAGCCCGCGTCGCCCGCAGAGCGAAGTCTACAGGGGCAGATAGCGTGGTGGAGTTTGGCGCCTCCGACTTTGTGGCGCGCTGTAGACGCTTCGCTGTGCGAAGCGCGGGAGGAAGCTTCGCTCGAACGAAAGATTTTCCCGTAGTGAAACGCAGACCCGCGTCGCCCACAGGGCGAAGTCTACAGGGAGGTAGCGGCGACCTCTCAGTCTTTGAACTCGGTCACGACGAGGGTGGCGTTGTGGCCCCCCTTCGAAACCGAAGCGCCGTGGCTAACGACTCGGACCACGTCGGGGTTTCGAACCGTTCCGAGTTGTCTCAACGGCCGTAATTAACACGACATCAACCGCAGTGCGATCATCGTCTTTCTTCCACACGTATGCGATCCGGCCTGAAGGCGAAACGGAAAGAAAATCGGGATGCGGAACGTGCAATTTCTCCGACCCCGCCAACACGATATTAAAGGGCTCAAAGGGAGCCGCGTGCCAAAATTTTCTCAACTCGGTCGCCGTCATAACGAAATCATCCCGTCCCGCGCACTCGCGGTCAATGCCTCAGTCTTTGAACTCGGTCACGACGAGGGTGGCATTGTGGCCGCCGAAGCCGAATGAGTTGTTCACCGCGACACGCACTCTTTTCTCTCGCGCCACGTTCGCCGTGTAATCGAGGTCGCATTCCGGATCGGGATTCTCGAGGTTTATCGTGGGTGGAATTCTGCCGTCCCGAATCGCCATCGCGCACGCTGCCATTTCGATGGCGCCCGCCCCGCCTAACAAGTGGCCGGTCATCGATTTGGTCGAACTGATGGCGAGGCCATTCTTCGCATAATCGCCGAAGACCGTCTTGATCGCGCGCGTCTCGCAAATATCGCCCAGCCCGGTCGAAGTGGCGTGGGCATTGACGTAGTCGACGTCCGCCGGATTGAGGCTCGCGTGGCCGAGCGCCATCTTCATCGCGCGCGCCGCGCCCTCGCCATCGGGTGGTGGCGCTGTCATGTGATAGGCGTCACCGGAGAGGCCGTAGCCGGAAAGTTCGCACCAGATCTTCGCGCCGCGCGCTTTGGCGTGTTCGAGTTCCTCGACCACCATCACGCCGGCGCCTTCGCCCATGACGAATCCGTCGCGATCGCGATCGAACGGTCGCGAGGCACGCTGCGGCTCGTCGTTGCGCGTGCTGAGGGCCTTCATGGCGGAGAATCCGCCCAGACCGATCGGAATAATGGCGGCCTCCGCACCGCCGGCGAGGAAGATGTCGGCATCACCGAATTTGATGATGCGCCACGCTTCGCCGATCGCGTTGTTGGAAGTCGCGCACGCGGTGACGATGCACATGTTCGGTCCGCGCAAACCAAATTCCATCGAAATCAGACCGCTCGCCATGTTGCTGATGAGCATCGGAATGGTGAACGCGGAAACGCGCGACGGGCCTTTGGTGACCAGCGCGGTGTGCTGGTCCTCGAGGGTTTTCAATCCGCCGATCCCGCTGCTGACGAGGACGCCGAAGCGATCGCGATCGATTTTTTCCAGATCGATGCCGGAATCGCGCATCGCGTTTTTCGTCGCGCCCATGGCGAGCTGCGAGAAGCGATCGGTGCGCTTGTGCTCCTTGGGATTGTTGAAAACCGTCCTCGGATCAAAATCGCGAATCTCGCCGGCGATGCGGCAATCGTAGCCGGTGGTGTCGAAGCGCGAGATCTCGACGATGCCGCTGCGGCCTTCGAGGAGGTTTTTCCAAAAGACTTCGAGCTCGTTGCCCAACGGAGTGACAACGCCCATTCCGGTGATGACGACTCGGCGATTCATGACGAAGTGATGAGTGACAAGTGATGCGTGGCGAGCGGGGTGGACGCGACGATTTCAGTTACCTGTCACTCATCACTTGGCACTTGTCACTCTCCGTCACCGAGTGCCCATCCCGACGCTCTGGACGGTCTGGAAGAGTTTGCCCTCCGTCTTGATCGAAGGCGCGATGATGATTTCGGTCTGTTGGAATTCCGGAAGGGAACTGGCGCCGACGTTGCCCATGCAGGTGGTGATGGCGCCGACCAGGTTCTGACTGCCATCGTCCACTTCGGCCGGGCCGAACAGGATTTGCCGCAGCGTGCCGGTCGCGCCGACCTTGATGCGCGTGCCGCGCGGGAGGTTGGCGTGCGGCGTGGCCATGCCCCAGTGGTAGCCCCGGCCGGGCGCTTCCAGCGCTTTGGCGAAGGCGCTGCCGACCATCACGGCATCCGCGCCGCAGGCCAGCGCCTTGCAGACGTCGCCTCCTTTGCTCATCCCGCCGTCGGTGATGATCGGCACGTAGCGCGCGGTTTTTTTGAAATAGGCATCGCGCGCCGCGGCGCAATCGACGGTCGCCGTCACTTGCGGGACGCCGAGGCCAAGCACGCCGCGCGAGGTGCAAGCCGCACCCGGACCGACGCCGATGAGGACGGCAGCCGGGCCGCATTCCATGATTTCAAAGGTGGCGTCAAAACCGACCGTGTTGCCGACGATGACCGGAATCCGCAGCTCGTGGCAGAATCGATCGAGGTCGAGCGATTTATATTCCGAAGAAATATGCCGCACCGTGGAAACGGTGCTTTGCACGACAAACACATCGGCGCCCGCCTCCGCGGCGAGCGCGCCGAAACTCTCCGCGCGTTGCGGAATCGAGCTGACCGCCACCGGAACGCCCGCGTCTTTTATTTCGCGAATCCGCGCCGCGATCAGATCTTCCTGGACGGGCTCCTGGTAGATTCGTTGCAGGAGCGCGGTGATCTCGGATTTGTCGGCCTCGATGATTTTTTGCAGCACTTCCTCCGGGTTCTTGTAGCGGGTCTGCACCCCTTCGAGGTTGAGCACGGCGAGGCCGCCGAGTTCGCCCATCTCGATCGCGAACCGCACATCGACCACGCCATCCATCGCGCTGGCCAGGATCGGAATCTTGAATTCGAGCGGCTCGGCATTCCGCCGCGGCAGGCCCCAGGTGATGTCCACTTCGTTCGGGTTGATCGTGACGCGACCCGGGACGAGCGCAATCTCGTCGAAGCCATAGGTCACGCGCGCTTTTCGGTTCCGGCCAATCCACATTCCCATGATTTAAATCCGATCCAGTTTAAAACGTTCGTTCAGGCTGCCGCAGCGCGGACAACGCGGCAGAAGCGTCGGCGTCCGATCCTCGAACTCGCAAGCGCAAATTACGCACCGCAGCCGGTAGCGCAGCGCCCGCTGCTCACGGCGTCGACGATTCCACTCGCCAAATATCCAGAGGAGAAAAACCGCCGCAAGAAAAAGCAGCAGATAAATCGTGACCAGCGCCGCGAGGCTGACCCGAATCACGGCGCACGCTCCGTCGCGCCCGGCGGCAATTCGAGATCGGTGCCGAATTCGAACCAGGCGGTTGCCCAGACGAGGCCGTCGCCGGAATTTCTCTCCGCGGCTCTCTGGAAACGGCAGAGCACGAGATCATGTCGTGCCTGCTCATCGAGGGCGGCATCGCCGGAGGATTGTTCCAGAAAACTGTAGCGGACGACGCCTAACGAATCGACCGCGACTCGAAAGCGCGCGCTCTCGGGGGCTTCGCGGAGCGACGCGCGAAACCTTAAATCGGGAGGCGAGACCGCTCGGTCGCGCAGCGCGTCGGAAAAAGACAGGGTGGTAGGCGCGGGCGCGGGCGGGGCCGGGTTCCTCGCCGGCGGCCTCGGGACCGGCGCCGGCGGCATCCCCGATGGAGTGGAAGTGGTGAACTGGCGCGGTGGCAATTCCTTCAACTGCGGAGGGACGGCGAGATAGGACGGAACGTGCTGGAGTTTTGGCAACTGGAAGGCGCGCGCGTCGGCTGGGCGCTGGGTTTGCGAAGCGAGCGCCGGATCCTCCGCGTTCAGCCAATTCAGAAAGGTCCGCGCCTCGCTGGAGGTCGGCGCGATCACGCTCACCTGCGCAGGTGGGGGGAGGAGCGAAATCGCCGGCGGGTAAACCACCACGAAGAGATAGAAACAAAGCGCGTGCAGCCCGACGGAAGCGAGAAGAAATCCCGCAATCGCGAACCGGCGCGGGCGCGGGCGTTCCCACCGGAAGAGCAAACTCCCGTGCGGTTGCGCGGAGCTTTGCGCGCTCACGGTTGGGGAGTGGTGGCGAGCGCGACGGAAGTAATTCCGCGCTCCAG
>DATMNS010000221.1:0-3674 GCA_035568735.1 Chthoniobacterales bacterium
AATCTCGTTGCTCGCTGGATCGGCGGCTTTGAGATAGAGGTGGAATAGCAAAAGAGACCACATTTTCTCGACGCCTGTTCCGCGCGCCCGCTTGCGTGCCGTGATAGGATCCCTTCGTTCGTTCCCGTTATGCAAATCACCACCTCTTCCGGCTCGTCGGCTTCGCCCTTTCCGCCCGGGTTCAAGTTCCGGCCGTTCCGCTTTGTCCTCGGCATCGTCGGAGTCATAGGAATCCTGCTCACGCTGTTCTCGCTTCTCTTCGGATTCGTTTCCATTCCGACCAACTCGGTCGGCGTGAAGTTGCGATTCGGCGCCTATCACAGCACGGAGGGGCCGGGTCTGGCCTACGCGATTCCTTATGTCGATGAGATCAGCATCGTGCCGACCCAGCGCTTGCTGAAACTGGAGTTCGGGTTCACCACGCCGCAGGCGACCAACGGATTCCAAGGCGATCAGCAACCGGAGGACACCGAGATGATGATCACGGGGGACCTCAACACCGCGCTTGTCCCGTGGGTGGTGCAATACCGGATCACCGATCCGAAGCAGTATCTTTTCGGCGCGCGCGAACCGGAGCAGACTTTGCGCGATCTTTCGGAAAGCGTGATGCGCGAGGTGATCGGCGACCGCACGGTGGACGAAGTCCTGACCATCGGCCGGCACGATATCGAAACGGCGGCGCTCGGGCGGTTGGCGAAATTGTCGTCGGAATACGGGCTCGGTCTGCAGATCCAGCAAGTGCAGTTGGCCACGGTGCGTCCGCCGCCGGCGGTGCAGGCGGCGTTCAATGAAGTGAACCAGGCGCAGCAGGAGAAACAGACCGCGATCAACCAGGCCTGGGCGATTTACAACGACGCCGTGCCCAACGCCCGGGGCCAGGCGAAGGAACGCGAGAAACAAGCGGAGGCCTACGCCTTTCGCCGGGTCAATGGCGCCAAAGGCGACACCGAAAAATTTTTGCTGCTCCTCACGGAGTACGCCAAGGCACCGGAGATCACGCGACGCCGGCTTTATTTCGAATCGATGGAGGCGATCCTGCCGACGCTCGAACGCAAGGTGATCGTGGATGACAGCATCAAAGGAGTGCTGCAAACCCTGCCGCTGATGGCCCCCGCAATCACGCCGACCCCGACGCCGCAGCCCTGAGGAGACGGAGGGGTGAGAAATGACGAATTCCGAATGACCAAGGCCGAAGGAATTTTAAATTCCGAAGTCCAAGACCGGGGCGTGCAGACCGCCGCATCGGTCATTGGTCCTTCGTCATTCCTTCGTAAACCGTCATTGGCCATTGGTTATTTTCCCCCGCCTCTTCGCCGACAGAAAACTTAACCTGTCTGCATCAAACTAAAGAATTCAAGGACTCTAACCATCATGGACACCATTTATCGCCCGCAACTTCCTACCCGCTTCGTCGGTTTTATGCAGAATCCGGTGCTCGCGATCATCGGCGTCGTCGTCCTCTTTGTGGGGCTGAAATGGGGCACGTTCCTTTTCACCGTGCATCAGTACGAGACCGCCATCGTAACCCGTTTTGGCAAGGCCATCCGGGTGGAGACCACCCCAGGCTTGAAATTCAAGGTGCCGATGATCGACGCCGTGCATCGCTTCGACAATCGCATCCTCGCCTGGGACGGCCCGCCCACGGAAACGCCGACCAGGGACAAGCTTTACCTCATCGTTGATTGTTTCGCGCGCTGGCGAATCAGCGACCCGCTTCTCTATTACAATCGCTTGAACGACGAGCGCAGCGCTCTCTCGCGCCTCGACGATATCCTCGGCAGCGAAACCCGCACCGCCGTTGCCTCAAACGATCTGGTCGAGATCGTGAGGGTAACGAAAGGACGCCAGCCGGTGCGCGACGAAGAGCTGGAAAAAAGCGGTACCGTGCTCCCGAGTAATTTGCCTGACATCGAGCTTGGTCGCAGCGCGATCGAGGAACAGATCACCCGGCGCGCGCGCCAGAAAATCGAAGGCTTCGGCATTGAACTGCTCGATGAGCGATTCAAGCGGAGCAAATACAATCCGGCCGTAGCCGAGAAAATCATCGAGCGGATGTCGAGCGAGCGGCACCAAATCGCCTCGAAGTTTCGCTCCGAGGGGCGCGGCGAAGCAGCCAACATCAACGGACAAAAAGAGAGCGATGTCGCCTCCATCCAGTCGGCCGCAACCCGCAACGCGCTGAAGATCGAAGGCGAAGCCGATGCCGAGGCGGCGCGCATCTACACCGCGGCCTACGCGTCGCCCGAAGCGCAAAACCTCTACTCGTTTGTCCGCCGGCTCGACGTAGCGCGCCACGGGTTTAGCCAGGGCACGACGGCCGTCCTCTCAACGGAAAGCGATTTCGGCAACGTGCTGAAAGGGATCGGCGCGGCCGGGATCATGCCCGCGCCCACGCCGGCGCGCTAAATTGCGCGGGTCGCAAGAGCGCGTAGAATGCGGACGCGCGATGACCGAGCGAAATTGCTCCTTTCTTCTCTGCGCTCTGGCGACGCTCCTGGGCTGCGCCCTCAGTGGTTGCGCGGCTGATCGCCAGGCGCAGGACGACAATCCCTATCACCTCGAGCCCGCTGGCAGCGAGGTGCACGGCGAAGCCGGCGTCTCTTACGGCCAGAGCGTGCATTAGCGCCCCTTGATTTATCCGCCCTGTTTCACGAGACTTTTTGCCCCCAGACCATTGCCGGCGGCTCTTTCCATGATCGCTGATCCCATCAAAGTAGAACGCGTCACGACCGATTCGAAAATCTTCGCCTACAGCCGCTGGGATGCGCTGCCGGCTCTGGCGGGCCTTTTTCATTGCGCCTTCTTCTTCGCGCTCTTCTTTCTCTACCCGCATACGCCGCTCTGGCTGATGCTTATTCTTGGGTTCATCTACGCCTTGATGATCAACGCGAACATCAACGGCGTGGCGCATAATTTTATCCACAACCCGTTCTTTCGCGCGCCGCTCCTCAACCGCCTTTTCGGGATCGTCGAATCGGTCGCCTGCTGCTTCTCGCAGACCTATTACGACGTCGTCCATCTCCAGCACCACAAGGGAAACAGCGACCGGAAAAACGAGGCGGGCGAGACGATCGACTGGCTCTCGATCTACCGCCACGGGCACGATGACGAGGCGGAAAATCCGTGGAGCTATGTCTTCCTCAGCTTCTTTCGCGACAATCCCGCAGCGATCAAACGCGAGCTGCGCAAGCGGGGCGCGAGCGAGGTGCGCTGGGGCAACATCGAACTGGCGACGGTTGTGCTCGTCATGCTGACGATGTTCTTCCTTAACTGGCGTTACGTCGTTTTTTATTTCCTGCCCTTCTTTTACCTCGGGCACTGCTTCAGCTACCTGAACGGCTATTTCCGGCATTACGGCGCCGACCCCGACAAGCCGATCGCCTGGGGCGTGAGCAGCTACGGTAAAATTTATAACTGGCTCTTTTTCTACAACGGCTACCACGCGGAGCATCATTTCCGGCCCAAGGTGCACTGGACGAAAATCGAAGAGTTCCACCAGCAGATCGCCGACCTGCAACAGCAGGAAGGCGTGCGCGTGATTGAGCGCGCCCACATGCTCGGGTTCCTCGATCCGAATCTCCCGCCGCGAAAACAGGGCCGCGAGCCGGCAACACTGGCGTCGTAATTGTAGCCGCCGCCCTGTGGGCGGCGCGGCGCAGGACGTCGCTACTGGA
>DATMNS010000222.1:0-2239 GCA_035568735.1 Chthoniobacterales bacterium
TGAGTGATCCGGCCTTGTTTTCCGACCACGGTGCCAATCCTTTCCAGCTCCCGCGTCATTCGCTGGTTGGTCGCAATGACATCGTTGAAGGTGTCGGCGATCTTGCCCGCCACCCCTGTCCAGTCGTTGGGCAACCGGGCCGTAAAATCGCCGCGCTTGAACGCCATCAACGCTGCGAGCAGCTCTATGGCATTGACTTCATCGCTCTTGGACGTCAAACCGTTTTTCGGCCGCGCTTTAGGTAGAGAGGCTTTCTTCATGGATGGAAGTGCACAAGCCTAAATCGCGACAAAACAGCGATCCGACCGGGTCCGATGCAGATCCAGCCGCTGATTTTAAGCCCTGGATCAGAGCGGATTAAGCCTTTCGCGGAAAACAACCGGTCCATGCGGGCTGGCCGAACGAGAAAATCGGTTGCGCCAGGCGGTTTTCCCGCTAACTTCCGCGTTCCTTATGGCGAAGACTTCGTGGATCAATCGCAACGAGCGCAAGCGCAAGACGGTGGCGAAATACGCCGCCCTGCGCGCTGAGCTCAAGGCGAAAAAGGATTACATCGGCCTCTCCCAGCTCCCGCGCGACGCCAGCCCCACCCGCGTGGTCAATCGGTGCCAGGTCACCGGCCGCCGCCGCGCGTTCATTCGCCGCTTCAAGATTTCCCGCCTGACCTTTCGCGAGCTCGCTTCCGCCGGTCTCATTCCCGGTGTGACGAAGTCGAGCTGGTAGCTTGGCCCGCGCTGGGCCCCGCGGGGCGCGACGATTTGCGCCCGCCCGATGACCTCCATTTTTCATTTTTTTGCTTTCGCCTTGGTCGCCCATGGCGTCTCCACACAATGGGATTCACCTGCCATCTTACTGGGTAAATTGGCGACCATCGCCGCGCTCGTGGCCCTGAACGGTTTTTTCGTTGCCGCGGAGTATTCCATCATCAAAGTGCGGAGCAGCCAGCTCGACACGTTGATCGACGAGGGCGAGCGGCGAGCCATTTTTGCCCGTCACGTCCGCGCGCATCTCGATTCCTATCTTTCCGCGACGCAGCTGGGCGTGACGCTGGCCAGCCTTGGATTGGGGTGGGCCGGCGAGCAATTCCTCGCCTCGATCCTGCAACCGTTCTTCGGACTGATCCATGTTGATTCCCTGGCGATTGTGACCACGATTTCCGTGGTGCTCGCCTTTCTCGGGATCACCTTTTTGCACATCGTCTTTGGGGAGCTGGCGCCGAAGTACGTCGCGATCACAAATCCGCTGCCGGTTTCGCTCCGGCTGGTGCGGACGCTGGCGATGTTTCATCTGATCTTTCGGCCGTTCATCTGGCTGCTGAATAAATCGTCCAATTTTTTCCTGCAAAAGATGCTGCGCCTCAAGCCGGTCAGCGGTGCCGAGCTGGCGCATAGTGAGGAGGAGCTGCGCCTGATTCTCGACCAGAGCGAGAAATCCGACGAAGTCTCCTCCATCGGTCGCGACATTCTGGTCAACGCGCTCGATATGCGGCGCCGGGTCGTGCGCGACATCATGACGCCGCGTGGCGAAGTGGTCTATCTCGATATCGAAGAAAGCTTCGACGAGAACGTGAAAAAGGCGCTGGAATCAAGGCATACCCGCTTCCCGCTGTGCCGCGGGCATCTCGACAACACGATCGGCCTGATCCACATCAAGGAACTGGTGCCTTTGATGCGGGACCCGCACCCGGACCTGGCGAAGATCAAGCGCGAGCTGATCCCGGTGCCGGAAATGATGTCGCTCGAGAAGTTGCTCAACTTCTTCCTCGTTAGGCACGCGCATCTCGCGGTGGTGGTGGATGAATATGGCGGCACCGTCGGGATCGTGACGATGGAAAACGTGCTCGAGGAATTGGTCGGCGATATCCAGGACGAGTTCGACACCGAAAAGGCGGAGTTCCGCAAAATCAACGACCACGAGTTCATGGTCAACGGCGGGCTCGGCCTCTACGAGTTGCGGGATCTCGCGAATATCGAGGTGGAAAATTCCGATGTTAGCACGGTCGGCGGTTATGTCACGCACTTGCTCGGTCATCTCCCGAAGCAGGGCGAGCAGGTGCCGATCGAGGATTACATCGTCACCGTTTCACAGACCGATGGACGCCGCGTCGGCCAGCTGCATTTCAAAAAAATGGCGGACGACGACGGCCAGACGGAGTAGCGGGCGTCCCGGAGCAACGCGTGCCCGACTGGTGGAGCGCGCTAAAACTGGTCGAAATCCGCGACGACGTGGATCGTCCCAG
>DATMNS010000223.1:0-2154 GCA_035568735.1 Chthoniobacterales bacterium
CCGACTACGAATTGTCTTGGGTTGAGACGGTGACGCTTGCCGCCGAGGTGATAGGCGACGCGAAAATAAGTGCCTTGCGGTTTTTGATCGCGGTAAATTTTGACCGCGCAGGAGCCGCGTTTAACGACAATCGGGAATTTCGGTTTCTTCGTGTTCATAGCACGAATTTGCGCTAATTCTGTCCGAAAAGTGTCCGAAATTGCAAGCAAAATCTTTCGCTCGCTGGCATTTTACCTATGAGAATAAATAGCGACCCTAACGGGATTCGAACCCGTGTTACCGCCGTGAAAGGGCGGTGTCCTAGGCCTCTGGACGATAGGGTCAGGAAGAGCGCCCAATATCCGGAGCAGTCACCCGCCATGCAAGGTATTTCAAACGGCGCGTGCCGCGAGATTTTCGAGTAACTGCGCGGTCCGCTCGGTCGCGCCCCGATGGATATCGAGCACTTCGCGAGCAAGGCGGACGAGCCGTTCCCGGGCCGGCGCGTCGCGCAGGAGATTGCCTAAAATCTTCGTTAGGGCGACTTCGTCGTCGGACTGCAGCGCGCCGCCCGCCGCCACCAGAGCGCGGGCGAGGGACGCGAAGTTTTCCATGTGCGGGCCAAAGACCACCGGGCGATCGGCGACGATTGCTTCGACCGGGTTTTGGCCGCCACGCGCGGTCAGGCTTTTGCCAATGAAGACGATGGTCGCGACGGCGAACCAATCACGCAGCTCGCCGGTCGTATCGAGGAGGAGGCAATCGCTCGCCGTCGCCGGGTCGGGCTCGGTCCGTCTCACCGTCGTTAGGCCGAAGACTTTTAGCTGGGCGGCGATCGCGCGCGTCCGCTCGACATGCCGTGGGGCGATGACGAGGAAGAGATCGGGAAATTCGCGCCGCAGCGCGAGAAAAATCCGGGCAAAGATTTCTTCTTCGCCGGGATGGGTGCTGCCGGCGAGCAGGATCGGGCGTGTCGGATCGATCCCGAAGTTGTCCAGAACGGCGCGCGGCGTCCCGGGCCGCGGCGTGTCGTTTTCTGGATCGAATTTAATGCTGCCGACGGGATGAATCCGCACCGAGTCCACGCCTAACGACACCCAGCGCGCGACGTCATCCGGTTCTGACACGCAGATCAGATCGAGTTTTTGAAAGTAGGGCCTAACGAAATAATTAAACTTTCGGAAGCGTTGCTCCGACCGCGGCGAGAGCCGTGCATTGACGAGTGCGAGCGGAATCTTTTGCCAGTGCGCGATGGCGGTCAGGTTGGGCCAGACTTCCGCTTCGACGAGCAAGACGCGCGTTGGGCGGATGATCTCGAAGGCGCGGCTCATGATTGGCCAAAAGTCGAGTGGAGTGTAGAGCACTTCGATCCACCCGGGCGCTTGCTTGTTGGCCAGCGCGAACCCGGTTGTCGTTGTGGTGGTAAGGGCGATGCGCAGCGCCGGTTCGTGTTCCTTCATCTTGCTCGCGAGCTTCAGCGCGATCATCACCTCGCCGACGCTGACCGCGTGCAACCAGGTCTGGGGGCCGGCGGCCAGGGCGGCTCGCGTGGCCCGATCGTAGAATCCGAGCCGCTGACCGAACTTGTTTCGGTAGTTGCCGCGCCGGAGCATCTTCACCGCGTAACCCGGGAGAAAAAAAAGGAGGGCCAGCGGGAAAAGCAGGTTGTAGAAGAAGCGGATCATCAGTGCCCGGGTAGCGCACGCGTCTCGCGTGCTGGCGACGGTGTTCCACCGTCGCGAACTTTTCGAGAGATTGGAGTCGTTGGGGCAACGCGAACGGAAAGAAAAAGTTCGCCGCGGTGGAACACCGCGACCGGCACGCGAGTCGCGTGCGCTACCCGGAGGTTCGGCGACCCGCTGGATGACTTCATGGTGATTTTTTCCGCAGGAAGATCGTCTCGGTCGCGCCGTAGGTTTTGCGCCGCACGATTTCCCAAAAGTCCGTTGTCGGCAGGCGTTCGGCTGGTCGTTTTTCGAGAACGAAAATTCCTTCATTCGTTAGGCGAGCAGGCAGACGGTCGTTGCGCAGAAGCAACCTGGTGAAGGCGTCGCCAAGTTTCGATTGGTCGTAGGGCGGGTCGGCGAAGATCAGATCGTGCGGCTCGGCGGTACTGGCGTGGCTGAGAAAATCAAAGACGTCCTGTTTCCGAACGCGGCCGCTCAGGCCGGTTTG
>DATMNS010000224.1:0-21201 GCA_035568735.1 Chthoniobacterales bacterium
TTTCCTTCTTGATCAACGCCATGCCCGGCAGCGGCTGAGCATCTTTTTTGTCGGTCAGGTTGACTAACGAGGAGGTCTTAATCACGTGCGCGAGGTCGACCGAGACGGGATCGGGAATGCGCTTTGCGCTGGGGCGCATGATTACCATCTTGCCGGGTGTGAGCAGAAGCGAGTCGCCGTACGCGCCGTTGCGCGAAAGGCGCAGGCTGCCTTCCAAAACGAGCACCTTAAGGTGTTTCGCGGGCACATATTCCATCATCATCGTGGTGCCGGCGATCGCCGCAGTGACGCCGGCCGTCCGAAGGCGCACCCCGCCGAGTCCCTTCGGAACCTGCAATAATATCGTGCCCTGCTGCAGGGTAATGTCGCGGGTGCCCGCCTTGAAGCTAAAGTAAGTTTCCGGTCCGATGCGGGTCAGGGTATGGTCTTCAAACATCAGCTCCGAGCGTGATTTGCTGCCCGTACGGAGTCCGATCTCATCCTTGATGACTTCGTGGAGGACCGCGGGGTGAGCGCCTTTCCGCGGCACAACAACGTCGACGACGTTGATGATCCTGGTTACTTCCGCCCGGGTGAGCGGGGCGCCTTGCAAGCCGGAAGCCAGAAGAAAAGCGAGGCAGATGAGGGCAGCGCGCATGCGAATGGAAAGCATCCAATAGCCATTGAGCAGCAAGCATACCCTACCGCGCCATTTATTAGGGCACGCCGGGTTGAATTTTAGCAGGGACTACCCTGTCGCCGAACCGCTAAGGCGGCGGCCGGCGAAGAGGGAGGCATGGCTGATGCTATGAACTGCCGGAGAACTCCTCGCCAACACTTATGCGCCTAACGACCGGCAACATTCCGCCTGCGCGCTCCCATGATGACGCGTGATTCATCCGAACTCGCTGCGGCGTCGCTCTCCGTCCGTTTCTGGGGAGTGCGCGGTTCGATCCCTTCCCCGGGACCGGAGACGGCGGGCTACGGCGGCAACACTTCCTGCGTCGAGCTGCGAGTTGGGAATGAAGTCCTCGTCCTGGATGCCGGGAGTGGCATTCGGCGGTTGGGGATCGCCCTCGCGCACGAGCTCGTGGGAAATCCGCTCACGACCACTTTGCTCATTTCGCACACCCACTGGGATCATATTCAGGGACTGCCCTTCTTCCGGCCAGCCTACAGTCGCGCCAGCCAGATCCGGATTCTCGGCGCCCCGGGAACCCGGACGAAACTGCGCGCTGCGCTCACCAGTCAGATGGATCCAATCCAGTTTCCGGTTTCCATCGAGTGCCTCGCCGGCATTTCGGCGATCGACGAATTTGCCGCTGGGACGACCACCATCGGCAGCTTTGTCGTGCGCACCATCGCGCTCAACCACCCGGGAGGGTGCACCGGTTTTCGGATCGATGCCGGCGGCACGTCCGTCGCCTATCTGCCCGATCACGAGCCCTACCGCAGCTCGACCATCGCTTTTGATTCGGTCGTGGCGGCAGCGACCGGCCAAGCCGAAACGGAGTTCCTCGATTTTCTCGAAGGGTGCAACCTCCTGATCCTCGATTCGCAATACGACCGGAGCGAGTATCCCGGACACGTCGGCTGGGGCCACGGCTGCCTCGAGGACAGCGTTGCGCTCGCGCTGCGGGCCGGTGTCCGCAGTCTCGTGCTCTTTCACCACGATCCCGACCACGACGATCAAAAGATCGACTCGATGGTGCAGCAGGCTCGCCAGCAAGTCGCCGATGCCGGATCGCGCTTGCAAGTGCATGCCGCCCGTGAACAAGAGCAGCTCGTGCCCCGCGCCCGGCACCAATTAGCGGCTTAAACCGCCGCGTCCATCGCTCTGCACGAGTGCGGGTACGTTTTCCGCTCACCTCCCTCTCATGTCGCTGAAGCGCATTCTTCTTCTCAGCGGCATCGCCACGCTCTGTTTTGCCGCCCTCTTTTTAGAGGATCGCTGGCAGCCTCTCGTCCTTTTCCGGCTGCGCAACATGGCGCGCGACGCGGTCGCCCGGGCTGGTCGCACCACGCCGCCTAATCCCGCGCTGGTTTTCCTCGCGATCGATTCCGATTCGGTCGGCCTCGACGCCACGACCGACGTCAAACAGCTCTATGGTTTAAGTGACAAGCAGTCGGTCGAAGCGCACGCCCTGGAATTGATGAGCCAGGCCTGGCCATGGTCGCGCGAAGTTTATGCTCTCGTCCTGCGCCGCCTCGTCGACGCCGGCGCGAAAGTGGTCGCCTTCGACTTGACGTTCCCGACGGCCACTCCGGAGGACCCGCCATTTCGGCTGGCGCTCGATCGCTACAAGGAGCACGTCGTGATCGGGAGCAATTTCATCTCGTCAGCCTCCCGCGGCTTTGCGACCGTGGACGCGAGCCTCACGCGCCCACCGGAGTCGCTCGTTCCGGAAACGCAGCCGATGGATGATCGCGTCGCCTTCACCAATTTTTGGCCCGAGGAAGATGAAGTGGTTCGGCAGGCACAATTCCGGATCACCTTTGAGCAGGTGCAGGGCAATCTGCCCGGCCCGAAGACCGAGCGCTTTCTTTCCTTCGCCGCGCAAACCTTGATCAAGGCCGGGCGAGCGGATGCGGTGCCTGGCGGATTGGACGAGCGCCTTTTCCGATTCACCGCGCCGCCCCGCATCGGGTTCCGGCCGCATTCGTTGTTTGAAATTTTTGTGCCGGATTATTGGCAGCACAATTACCAGTCCGGCGAATTCTTCCGTGGCAAAATCGTGGTCATCGGGGCGGAAGGAAACTGGCAGCATGACGAGCATCCCACGCCGTTCGGTTCGATGCCGGGGCCGGAACTGCACCTCAACGCGATTAACGCCGCGCTTCACCATGAGTTCATCTCGGAGATGTCGCCGCTCGCGGTCGTCAGCTTTACGATCGCGGCGGGCCTGCTCGCGATTTTCCTATCTCTCACCATCCGCTCGCCCTGGCTGCGACTGCTGGCACTGATCGTCGGCGACGCAGGCTGGGCCTGGTTCGCGATTTTTGTCTTTAACCACGCTTCGGTTTACCTCCCGATCGCCACTCCCTACCTTCAACTCAATCTGACTCTGCTCCTCGGTCTGGCTGCGGACTTTACCCTCGAACGAGTAGAGAAAAAACGTGTCCGCCAAGCTTTGGAGCGTTATGTCTCGCGCGACGTCGTCCGGGAAATGCTCGATAAACCGAAGCTCTACGAACAGTCGCTCGGCGGCGTCTTGAAGCGGGTTACGATCCTCTTCTCCGACATTCGCGGATTCTCCAAAGTCAGCGCTCAGAGCGACCCACAGGTCTTGGTCAGGCAACTTAACGAATACCTCACCGCGATGGTGGAATGCGTTTTTCGTTTCGGCGGGACGCTTGACAAGTTTATGGGTGACGCGGTCATGGCGGTCTGGGGAAATGTGCGCACTGCGGGCGCGGGCGACGATGCCGTCGCGGCCGTCGAGGCGGCGCTCGCGATGCGCGCGGAGCTGGCCCGGTTAAATCAAAAATGGCGGGCGGAAGGTTTGCCGGAGCTCAAGATCGGCGTCGCGCTCAATCATGGCGCGGTCGTGGCCGGCAACATCGGTTCGCCGCAGCGCATGGAGTTCACCGTCATTGGCGACGCGGTCAACGTGACTTGGAAGATGCAGGAACTGACCAAGAGAGTCGGCGCGGAATTAATCGTGAGCAAAACCGTCGAGGCGCTCATCGTGGAGCATTTCGAGCTGCACCCGCTCGGGCAGTTCGCGCTCCATAATTTGCCGGGCGCCTGGGAAGTGTTCGCCATTTCCGAGCCGATCGCTGCGCCGCGTGAACGAGCGCCGCGTCCGCTGCCTCAAAACGCGGCTAAGGAAACTTGATCGGCTCGAGGCCGCCGGCTTGGAGCTGCGCGTTCAAGGCCGCCACCTCCGGCGGAAGCGCGCGCCAGCGCTCGACCACCGATCGCGCGTCGCGCTGCAGAGCGGCCACCGCGGCTTGTTGCGCCGGAGTCGGCACCCCATCGACACCCTGCAGATCGCCGAAAAGTGTTTCGACCTTGCGCAGGACATCCAACTCGAGCGGTTCCCCGGGACGAACGTCCGCGGGATTGGTGAATCCTTCCAGCTTCTGGCGCAGCGCCGCGACCGCTCCCCGGGCCGCGTTTTTCCCGAGGCGTTCTTTGGCCTTGCCGAGTTCCGCCGCCAGCGCCTTGAAACTCCGGCCGATGGGCTGGAGGGTGACGCGCGTTTCCGTCAGGGCTTCCGACAGCTCGAACTGTTTTGCCAGATCCGCGGCCGAGGCCTTGACCCGCGGATCCATTTTCACGATCAGCGGCTGGGTGAAACTCTTGCCGCCTGTCGTTAGGGCGACCGAATAATTTCCGGGCACGACCCAGGGCGCGGTCGGTTGCGGTGCGGTTTCGTGCGCCACCGCCCTCATCGGGTATTGCGGCTCGACGCCCGCCAGCGGCTCGCCGTGCAGATCCCAGAAGAAACGATGCAGGCCCGGTTCGGCCGACAAGGCCTGCGGCGGCCGCACCCAGTAGCGCGGGATCTTCAATTTCGGATCCGGCGTGGGGAGCGGGTCCGTGCTCGCATAACGACGCAGCACCTTTCCCTGCCCGTCCTTGATTTCGAGCGTGACCGGGCCGGCGACATCTTTGCCTAACGAATAATCAATCATCGCGCCATCCGGCGGATTTTCGCCCACCGGTTCATCCGGCGGGAGGGGCGTATCGGTGTTGAAATTCCAGCGCACCCGCAGCGCAATCTCTGGTTGGAAAAGACACGTTGCCTTTTCGTTAGGCTGGCGTTGCCGCAACGGCGTGATGTTGTCCATGATCCAGAAACCGCGTCCATGGGTCGCGATCGCGAGATCGTCCTCCTTCACGATGAGGTCGCGGATCGAAGTTGCGGGCATGTTCAGGCGGAGCGACTGCCAGTTCTCGCCATCGTCGAACGAGACGTAAACCGCCCGCTCCGTCCCGGCGAACAGGAGACCGCGCCGCTGCGGATCTTCGCGCACCGTGTTCACGTTTTCGTTAGGCGAAATTCCCTGCACGATCTCTTTCCAGGTTTTACCCGCGTCGCTCGTCCGGTAAATGTGCGGCCGGAGATCATCGAGCCGGATGGTGTTGACCGCCGCATAGGCGGTGTTCTGGTCGAAATGACTCGCCTCCATCACCGAAACCTTCCACCACGGACCGATCTGCGACGGTGTCACGTCGTTCCAGGTTTTGCCGTCGTCGGTCGTGAGGTGAACCAAGCCGTCATCCGTTCCCGCCCAGATCCGATTTTTGTCGAGCGGCGACGGCCCGACCGCGTAGATCACACCGCGCTGCCTCGGTTGCGCGGTCGGTTGGGAACGAAACTTCCCGACGCTCGCCGGCACTTCGAAGGTCGCGCGCGTCAGGTCGGGGCTGAGCTGGGTCCAATGCTGCCCGCCATCGCGCGTTTGCCAGAGGTAATTCGTGGCGAAAAGAAGCAGGTGCGGATCGAGCGGCGAAAAAAGAATCGGTTGCGTCCGGATCATGCGAAAATCGCTGGTCCGAAACGGCTGCGGCAGGATGCTCTGCGCCTGGTGGGTGCGGCGATCGTAGCGCGTCAGTTTCCCGCCGTAGATAATGTCGGGATCGAGCGGATCCGCCACGACATAGCCGTATTCCTCCGCCGCCACCGGATGCCAATCGCGAAAAGTGATCGCGCCGTCCGGTCCGCGGCTCGTGATGCCGACCGAACCGCTTTCCTGTTGTCCGCTGTAAAGGCGATAGGGGAACGCATTGTCCGCGCTCACGTGATAAAGCTGCGCGGTTGATTGGTTGTACCACGAACTCCAACTCGCGCCGCCGTTCACCGTGATGATCGCACCCTGGTCGCTCCCGAGGAGAACGATGTTCGAGTTGGCCGGATTGATCCAGACGTTCTGATAATCATCGCCCCCGGGCGCACCGCGCCAGCCGTCCCAGGTCTTGCCGCCATCGGTCGATTTCCAGCAGACGACGCTCGCCGCATAAACGACCTTTGGATTTTGCGGATCGATTCGGACCAAGGGCAAATCGCCGCCGCCGATCCGCGCCCCCGGGCGCTCGTCCGTCGTGGCCAGGGTCCAGCTTTCGCCCGCATCATCGGACCGATAAAGCTTCCCGGCGTGCAGCGTGGCAACGGCGGCCACGAGCGTTTGCGGAGCGTTCGCCGCGATCGCGATATTGGCCTGGACGATATCGTTAGGCAGACCCTTCGTCAGCCTCTTCCAGGTCTTGCCGCCATCGGTCGATTTGAAAATCCCTCCGCTGGTTCCGTTCCATTCCGCATTTTCCCACGGGCCTTCCCGCGCTTCCCAAAGCGCCGCGTAAACCGTTTCCGGATTCTGCGGGTCAATCTGCACATCCGCCGCGCCGGTGTTTTCATCCTGGTAGAGTGTTTTCGCAAAAGTCTTCCCGCCATCGCGTGAGAGGAAGATGCCGCGCTCCTCGTTAGGCCCGTAGGGATGCCCGGCGACCGCCACGAGCACGTGATCAGGGTTGTGCGGATCGACCGCGATCTGCGCGATCTGCTGGCCGTCGCGCAAGCCGAGATGCGCCCACGTCTTGCCCGTGTCAGTTGATTTATAAATGCCATCGCCGACCGAAAGATCGGGTCGATGGAGCCCTTCGCCGCTCCCGACATAGATTACCTCGGGGTTGGAAACTGAAACCGCGATCGCGCCCACCGAGCCGGTCGGTTGGTCATCAAAAATCGGCCGCCAGGTTCGCCCGTAATCGTTCGTCTTGAAAACGCCGCCATCCACCTGCGCGCAGTAAAAGACATTAGGCTGCGACGGGACGCCCGAAACCGCGCGCGTCCGGCCGCCGCGATACGGCCCGATGTTGCGCCAGCGCAGGAGATTCGAGAAATCCTGCTCTGCCGAAGCGTATTCACCCAGAGCGAGGATCGGGAGCAGGAAGAAAAGGATGCGGAAGCGGCTTTTCACGACGGCATGATAAGCTGCTCGGCGCGTCGCACCAGCTTCCGGGTGGCGCACAGGCCTGCCCGCCGTGTGCGGGCATCTGGCGTGCTGGTCGCGGCGTTCCGCCGCGACGAATTTGCGCTTTCCGGAGGTGTGGCTTCTCAGAAAGGTTCGCGAGCGTGGGATACCGTCGCCAGCACTCGGGACGAGTGCGCTACCCAGGCGACGGCGCCGGCGTGGGCGCCGGTTTTTTCTTTGCCGCGGCGGCGGCGAGCGCGTCATCCACCTGCTCGGCTTCCAGCGGGTGGATGCTGTGATAATAACTGTTCGACTTGGCCAGGTCGCTCTTGCGCATCAGCAGCGCGTCGAAACGCTCGCGCCGGCTCAGCTCGTAAACCTTGTCCATCTTGATCGCCTCGAACGGACAAACCTCGACGCAGATCTGGCAGCTCATGCAGACCGAGATATCGATGTCGAAGGTGGCCGGATAAAACTGTGGTTTGCCCATGTAATCGGGCTTCTTGTCCGCGCTTTTCTCGATGTAGATGCACTGCGGCGGGCATTCCTTCTCGCAGATCTTGCAGGCGACGCAGCGCAACCCGGCCTCCGGGTCGTTCGTGTCGTAAATGAGGAAGGGAAAGTTGCGCGAGTTTTCCGGGAGCACGTCGCGCTCCTCCGGATATTGCACCGTCGTTAGGCGATCTTTTTCGAAGTAACTCCCGAGGAAGTTTCGCCCCGTCACCGCCATGCCCTTGAGGATCCCCGCGCCAATCATCATCGATCCACTTCTCCCATCACAATATCGACGCTGCCGAGAATTACCATCACGTCGGCCACGGTGTGCCCGAGGCAGAGGTCTTCCAGGATCGTGAGGTTGATGAAACTCGGCGGACGCACCCGGTAGCGGTACGGGTTCCCGCTCCCATCGCTGATCAGATAAAATCCCAGCTCGCCCTTGGGCCCTTCGATCCGGCCGTAGGCTTCGCCGAGCGGCGGCTTGAAGGCGCGAAGCTTCGCTTTCGGATTCATGATCGGTCCCGCGGGCAAATCGTCCATCGCCTGGCGCAGGAGGCCGAGCGTCTCACGCAACTCGAGCACGCGCATCATGAGCCGATCATAGGTGTCGCCATGCTCGCCCAGCGGCACCCGGAATTTGAAGCGCGGATAAAATCCGTAGCCGTCCACTTTGCGAATGTCGTAATTCACCCCGGAGGCGCGCAACATGGGGCCGGTTATACCAGCGTTGATCGCCAGTTCGGGCGAAAGTTTCCCGACGTTCTGGGTGCGGGCGATGAGGATTTCGTTGCCGGTGATGAGCCTTTCGAACTCGTCGAGGAAGCGCGGGAATCCATCCACGATTTTGCGCGCGCGTCCCAGCCAGCCGGTCGGCAGGTCACAACGGCAACCGCCGAAACGCATGTAATCACACATCATGCGCGAGCCGGAAAGCGACTCGAATAGGTCGAGAATATTCTCGCGCTCGCGGAAGGCATACATCAGCGGCGTGCCCCACGCGCCCATGTCGCTGAGCAAAAACCCGAGGAGCGAAGCGTGATTCACCAGGCGGGTTAGCTCGGCGAGGATGATGCGCAGATATTCGGCGCGCTCGGGCACTTCGATGCCGGCCAGTCTCTCGACGCTGAGCGCGTAGCCCCAGTTGTTGCTCATCGAGCAGATGTAATCGAGCCGATCGGTATACGGCATCGAGCCGAGGTAGCTTGTGTTTTCGCCGATCTTTTCGTGATTACGATGCAGGTACCCGAAGACAGGCTTGAGCTTGCGCACCATCTCGCCTTCGAGCGCGACGTTCATCCGAAAGACGCCGTGGGTCGACGGGTGCTGGGGACCCAGCGAAACTTCGAGCAGCTCGCCGTCGAGGCGCGAAGTCCTGCGCGGCGGCGCCTGATCGAGTTCGTGGAGACCGGTCCCGCTCATGTCTGCGCCGCGATGTTTTCTGTGCCGTCCTGCGCCGGACGCGAAGGATAATGCTGCTTCGCCTTTTCCAACACGTCGTCGTGCGGCGTCGGCTCATATTCGTAATCGTCGGGTTCCCGATAATCCTTGCGCATTGGATGATCCGTAAATTCGTCCCACATCAGGATGCGGCGCAGGTCGGGATGCCCGTCGAAACGGATGCCGTAGAGATCGTAGATCTCGCGTTCCTGGAATTCCGCGCTGCGCCAGACCGGCGTGAGCGATGGGAGCGGCGTCCCTTCGGCACGATCGCGCGTCCGCAACCTAACGATGACCGGTCCGTGCTTGTGCGCCATCGAGTAGAGGTGATAGACCGCTTCCAAGTAGCCAGGAAAAAATTCCTCCTGTGTCTCTTCGACTTCCTTTTCCTCACCCTCAACGAGCTTTTTCACCCTTACCTTTTTCTTCGCCGTCCGCTCGAGCCAATCGACGCCGGTCACGTTGGAGCAATAATCCAGACGCAGGGTCGGATCGTCGCGCAGGAAGCGCGCGACGGTGGAGGCGTGCGCGTGATCGAGCACGAGCGACGACTGGTTCGCGGGGCCGGGATTGGGAATGATTTCGAGACGGGCCCCGGGTATCGCCGCTTCAATGCGGAATTTTATTTCGTCAAGGGCTTCCATCATGTCATCCCGAGCGCCGTCGAGGGATCCCGTGGCGTGACGTTAAAGCTGCATCACGGGATCCCTCGACTCCGCTGCGCTCCGCTCGGGATGACGTGCTCATCAATGCCGCTCGATCTTCGGCGGATGAAACGTGTCCGGGTTCGCCGGCGGCTCCAGATCGTGCGCCCCGAAGGCCGGCACCGGGAACTCGCTCGGCACCGTTCTGTCGAGGAAGTCGGCTTTCCCCGTGCCGGTCAGTTTCTGTCCGTCGATTTTGCGCTGCAATTCCATGAAGGCGTGGAGGAGCGCCTCCGGCCGTGGCGGACAACCAGGGATATAAACATCGACTGGGATGTAGCGGTCGATGCCTTTCAAGACGTTGTAGCCCTGCTTAAACGGCCCGCCGGAAATGGCGCAGGCGCCCATCGAGATGACGTACTTCGGATCGGGCATCTGGTTGTAGAGCCTAACGATCTGTGGAGCCATCTTCTTGGTCACCGTGCCAGCGACGATCATGAGGTCGGCCTGGCGCGGCGAGGGCCGGAAGACTTCGCCGCCGAAGCGCGCCAGATCGTAGCGTGCGGCCGCGGTCGCGATCATCTCGATCGCGCAGCAGGCGAGGCCGAACTGGAGCGGCCAGATCGAATTGCGCCGGCCCCAATTGTAGAGCTCCTGCATCGAGGTCACCCAGATGCCTTGTTTTTGCAGCTCGCTCCGGAGCCCTTGATCGATTGGCGGCGCGCTTGCCATTACTTCACCCAACTTAAACACCCTTTGCCCCAGGCCCAAACCAGCCCTTCCAGCAGGAGAAGGAGGAAAACCAGAATCGCGAGGAACGCGCCGAAGGGCAACCTGGTAAAGGCGACCGCAAAGGGCACGAGGAAAATCGCCTCGACGTCGAAAATCAAAAAGATGATCGCGTAAAGATAATACTGGGAGTGGAACTGAATCTGCGCCTCGCCTAACGATTCAACGCCGCATTCGTAGGTCGCATTCTTTCGCGCCCCCGGCTTGGGCGGCTGAAAGAAATGCCGCCAGAGCCAGGCCAGCGCCAGGGGCAAGAGCGGGAAGACGAAGGCGACCGCGCCAAAAATGACGAGGAAGAAATAAGGAGACGGGGTCATGGAATGGAAATGACGAATGTTGAATGTCGAATGACGAAGGAATTTCGAAACGCGCATGACGAGAGCTGCCTGCAGTCGTTCGTCATTTGGTCATTCCTTCGGATTTCGTCATTCGAGCTTCGTCATTCCGGCCGCCGGCCGGTCAAACCACGCCCTGGTCCATCATTGCGTTCGCGACTTTGAGGAAGCCGGCGATGTTCGCGCCATTCACGTAGTTGCCGGGTGTGCCGTAGGTTTCGGACGTTTGGTAACAGGCGCGGTGGATTGCCTTCATGATGGTTTGCAGGCGGCTGTCCACCTCGTCGCGCGTCCAGGAAATGCGCATGCTGTTTTGCGCCATCTCGAGACCGGAGGTGGCGACGCCACCGGCGTTCGCGGCTTTGCCGGGACCGTAAAGAATTTTGGCGTCGAGGAACTGGTTCACGCCTTCGATCGTGGTCGGCATGTTCGCGCCCTCGGAGATGACGTAGACGCCGTTGCGCAGCAGGTTGGCGGCGTCCTTGCCGTTGATCTCGTTCTGGGTCGCGCCCGGGAAGGCGCACTGCGCCTTGTGATTCCAAAGCGGGTTGTGATCGAGATTGGGGTCGAATGGGATG
The DNA here is from genome assembly GCA_035568735.1 of Chthoniobacterales bacterium. Classification (GTDB taxonomy): domain Bacteria; phylum Verrucomicrobiota; class Verrucomicrobiia; order Chthoniobacterales; family UBA10450; genus Palsa-1392. The sequence continues at coordinate 11,182 of DATMNS010000224.1, forward strand.
TGAACCGCGCCTTTGAATTTCTCGGCGTACTCGGCGATCCGGCCGCGGCGCACATTCTTGAGGTCCATGATGAAGCTGAGCTTCTGGTCGTTGATTCCCGCTTCGTCGTAGATGTAACCGCTCGAATCGGACACCGTCACGGGCTTGGCGCCCATGTTGATCAACTTCTCGATCGTGTATTGCGCGACATTGCCGCTCCCCGAGATGAGGCAGGTCATGCCTTCGAGGCCTTCCTTGCGGGTCTTGAGCATCTCGGCGGCGAAATAGACCGCGCCGTAGCCAGTCGCCTGCGGGCGGATGAGCGACCCGCCCCAGCTCAGGCCCTTGCCGGTCAGGACGCCGGTAAATTCGTTACGGAGTTTTTTGTACATCCCGAAGAGGAAACCGATCTCGCGGCCTCCGACGCCGATGTCGCCCGCCGGCACGTCGGTGTAGGCGCCGATGTGGCGGAAGAGTTCCGCCATGAACGACTGGCAGAAGCGCATCACTTCGTTGTCGCTTTTGCCTTTGGGATCGAAGTCGGAGCCGCCCTTGCCGCCGCCCATCGGCAGCGTCGTCAGGGCATTCTTAAAGACCTGCTCGAAGGCGAGGAATTTGAGGATGCCGAGGTTGACCGAACGATGAAAGCGCAGCCCGCCTTTGTAGGGCCCGATCGCGCTGTTCATCTCGATGCGAAAGCCGCGGTTGATGTGAATCTCGCCCTTGTCGTCCTCCCACGGGACGCGAAACATGATCAGGCGCTCCGGCTCGATCATGCGCTCGAGGATCTTCGCCTTGCGGTATTCGGGATGACGCTCGAGGACGAGCGCGAGAGACTCGACGACTTCCTGGACCGCCTGGTGAAATTCCGGTTCGGCCGGGTTCTTGGCCTTCACCCCGGCCATCAACTCTGTCACGTAATCTTTCATAAATGATTGAGATCTGTCCGCCACTTCCGCCCGAGCCTGCCGCTCTGGCCTAACGAATGATTAGAAAAACACAAAAGTCTCGATCTGTCGCTGCCGCGCCCACCGGCGCCGCGCCATGGCCTCGAACCCGAAAAGATGGAGTCATCGCGCATCACCGTATGCCGGAGGCGGTTTAAAACAGAAGAACAACTTTGTCCAGCAAACGGCGCGAACCTTCCATCTGGCCCGGAAGGGATTTCGTTCCGGTGCGCGCGCGGGAAGGCGATTCCGGTCTTGCTTAAAAAAGCAGACCTCGCTTTCTTTCATCGCAACGTGAGCGGCTTTCTCGACCAGATTTTCATTCTTGGGAAGCGATGGGTTCTCTCGTTTCTTGCCGGCGCACCGGACTGGGTCGGTCAGATCGCTTCCAGCCTGCTCAACATCATCGCGCTGCTCGGCGTCTTTCTCAGCCTCTTCGCTCTCATGTCGCTCTTCGAGCGAAAAATCCTCGCCCGCATTCAGAACCGCTACGGGCCCAATCGCGTCGGCCCTTTCGGTCTCCTCCAGCCGGTGGCCGACGGGATCAAGATGCTGATCAAGGAGGACATCGTGCCCGCGCGCGCCGACAAGGTCGTCCATTTTCTTGCCCCCATCCTGATCGCCGCCGCGGCCATCCTCGCGCTCGGCATCATCCCCTACGGCCGCAACATGACGCCGTTCACAATTGACGGCGGCATCCTCTTTTTCTTCGCCGTTGGTTCGACGAACGAGGTCGGTGTTTTCATGGCCGGCTGGGGGAGCAACAACAAGTTTTCCATGCTCGGCGCGATGCGCGCAATCGCGCAGATGGTGAGCTACGAGCTGCCGCTCATCATCACCGTCCTGCCGGTGGTGATGGTGACCGGTTCGCTCACGCCCGACGCGATCGTGGCCGCGCAGGGCGGCTACTCGTTAGGCGTTCTCCCGCACTGGTTCGTTTTCACGCCCTGGGGCGCAGCTGCCTTCATCTTGTTTTTTGTCTCGGGGCTGGTGGAATCGAATCGCACACCTTTCGACGTGCCGGAGGGCGAATCGGAAATCGTCGCCGGCCACATGACTGAATACTCCGGTTTCAAATACGCCATCTTTTTTCTCGCGGAATATTTTGGGATGTTCGCCGTCAGCGGGCTGGCGGTGACGCTCTTTCTCGGCGGCTGGCACGCGCCGCTCAGGGTCCTGGAGTTCGTTCCGTCCTATCTCTGGTTTTTCCTCAAACTGGGCGTGCTCCTCTTCATTTTCATCTGGATTCGCGGGACGCTGCCACGCGTCCGGGTCGACCAGATGATGAGCTTCGCCTGGAAATTCATGCTTCCGATGGCGTTTACCTGCATTCTCGCCGCCGCGGTCTGGCATTACGCGGGCCATCGTCTCGCCGGCTGGTTCCTGTCATTGGTCGTGGTCCTGCTGGTTTACCTCGCGCTCTCGCGTCTTCTCGGGGCCGGAAAAAAATTTGCCCCGCGCACCTATCGTTTTGCCGAATGAACAGCGCCGCCTTCTTTCTCATCGCGGTGCTCACCCTCAGCGCCGCCCTCGCCGCCGCCTCTTTTCGCCAGCTCGTTCACGCTGCGCTCAGTTTCGCGGTCGCGCTGGTCGGTGTCGCCGCCTTTTACTTTTTGTTAGGCGCGGAATTCGTCGGCCTGGTCCAGATCTTTGTCTACGTCGGCGCGGTCGCGGTCCTGATCGTTTTCACCATTTTGCTCACGCACCGCGAACCGGAGGAACATCGCGGTTTCAACTGGAGCGGGGCGGTGATCGCGCTTGCCGTCTTTGCCGGTTTGCTTTGGGCGATCGTGCGGACGCCCGCGCTTTATGTCGCGGCGCAACCGGGGACGGCAATCACCGTCCGGCAAATCGGTGAAGCGCTCATGAGCGACTATGTCTGGCCGCTGCAATGCGTCGGTCTGCTCCTGACCGCGGCGTTGATTGGCGCCCTCGTTCTCGTCCTCGAGGAGAAACGATGATGCAGGCGCGACGCGCAATTCCTGGTCCGGGGAGCAGGTGCGCCTCGCACGCCGGCGATGGCGCCCCCGCCTTCGCGAACTTTTTCCCCGATGGTTTCCTGGCGAGGCGTTGGCGCTCCCCAGTCCCAATTCCAACCGCGCCATGACCCCGACGCTCGCCACCTTCCTCATCATCTCCGCCGCGCTCTTTTGCCTCGGCCTGCTCGCCGCGCTCAGCCGCCGGCACGCGATCTTCATTCTTATCGGGATCGAGATGATGCTCGCCGCGGCGGGATTGAATTTTATCGCCTTCTGGCGTTTCGGTCCGCAACCCGCGCCGCCCACCGGTGTCATGGTGACGATCTTCGCGATCGCGATCGCGGCCGCGGAGGCGGCGGTCGGACTCGCGCTCGTCATCGCAGTCTACCGGCATTATCGGACGACGAGCGTCGACCGGATTGACCAGCTTAAAGGATGAGCAACTGGATCGTCGTTCATCTTTGGTTGATTCCCGCGGTGCCGCTGGCGGCCTCGCTCGTCATTCTCGGCCTGGCGAAGTCCCGCCGCGCGGCGGCCGCCGGACTCGCCATCGCCGGGCAGGTGGTCGCGCTCCTTCTCTCGCTCGACGCTTTCTGGCCGACGTTGCAGACGCCCGGTGACCGCGTCTTCCAAAACTTCACCTGGTTCACCTTCGGCGAACAAACGCTTCGGCTGGGTTTTGTCCTCGACCCGCTCGCCGCGGTCATGCTCGTCATGATCACGCTCGTCAGTCTCTGCATTTTTGTTTTCAGCGTCGGCTACATGGCGGCGGACAAAAATTTCACCCGCTTCTTTGCCTACCTCTCGTTTTTTTCCGCCGCGATGCTCGGAGTGGTCATCGCGAACAGTTTGCTCCTCCTCTTTGTCTGCTGGGAATTGGTCGGGCTCGCCTCTTATCTCCTGATCGGTTTCTGGATTCACAAACCGAGCGCGGCCGCCGCGGCGAAAAAGGCCTTCATCACCACGCGGATCGGCGACATCGGGTTCTTTCTCGGGATTCTCTGGCTCTCCTGGCGGAGCGGCACGCTGCTCTTTTACGATGGCGGAAACGGCGCGCTCGAGAGCGCCGGTCTGCTCTCGTTAGGCGCGAGTGCCACCTTCATCGCCCTCCTCATTTTCTGCGGCGCCGCGGGGAAGTCGGGGCAATTCCCGCTCCACGTCTGGTTGCCTGATGCGATGGAAGGTCCGACCCCGGTGAGCGCGCTCATCCATGCCGCCACGATGGTCGCGGCCGGCGTGTTTCTGGTCGCGCGGGTCTACCCCCTCTTTTCGTTGGGCGCGATCAACGGGGTCACACCTTCGCTCACCGTCGTCGTCTGGATTGGCGTGATCACCGCGCTCATCTCCGCCCTGATCGCGCTCGCCCAGCCGGACATCAAGCGCATCCTCGCCTATTCGACTGTCTCGCAGCTCGGCCTCATGATGGTGTCGTTAGGCGTAGGTGGAGTGGCGGCGGGCATCATGCATCTGCTCGCCCACGGTTTTTTCAAGGCTCTCCTCTTCCTCGGCTCGGGTTCCGTCATTCACGGCTGCCACGAGGAACAGGACATCCGCCGGATGGGCGGCTTGCGCGGACTCATGCCGGTGACCTTCTTCACCTACGCGATCGGCATGCTGGCGCTGAGCGGCGTGCCGCTCTTTTTTTCCGGCGCCTGGACGAAGGAGGAAATCCTGCACGCGACCTCGCAGTGGGCTCCCTCGCGGGTGCCGCATTACCTCATGCTCGCGGGCGTCATCCTGACCGCGCTCTACATGACCCGGCAGATGATCTATGTCTTCTTCGGCGAGCGGCGCGCCGCCGCCGCGCGCGCGCACGAGAGCCCGCCGGTCATGACGCTGCCCCTGATCGTGCTCGCGATCTGCGCGGTCGGTTTCAGCGTCGTGCTCACTCCGGCGTGGCCGTGGTTGCACGATTATTTGTCTGGGGAGCGCGCGACCTACAATCTCTCGCTCCTCGTTCAGCCGATGCTTTTCGTCTCGCTCGCTCTCGTGGCGGCGGGAGTTGGATTGGGAATCGGGTTCTATCGCTCGGCCAGCGAGATCGATCCGCTCGAGCGCGCGCTCCCCGCGCTCTTTCGTTTTCTCGAAAATCGGATGTGGCTGGATGAACTCTACGATTGGACGATTCTCAGCTGGGCGCGATTCGCCGCCCGGCTCTCCGATTTTCTCGATCGCTATCTTTGGGATGGCCTCGTCCGGCTGGTCGGCGGATTGGGCCGGGTCGGCGGTGGCCTAACGAAAGGCCTGGACGAGCGCGGGATCAACGCCGGGGTCGACGATGCCACCAGGGTGACCCGTGGTCTCGGCCGCTTCGTCTCCGCGGGCCACTCGGGCCAGGTCCAGGTTTATCTCAGTGTCATCGCGGTGGGCATGCTCGCGCTTCTCCTTCTTTACGCATGGCTCACCTGATCAGCGGCTTGATTTTCATTCCTCTCCTTGGGGCGCTTTTTCTCAGCGTCGTCCCATCGACGCTGGCGCGCCCGGCTGCGCTGGGCTGCAATTTCATCACCGGCTGTCTCGCCCTTTCGATCTGGTATCACTTCGACGCTGCCAACCCGGCGTTGCAAATGGTTCAGCGGCACGTCTGGATTCCGGCGATCGGCGCGCAGGCGCTCGCCGGGATCGACGGCCTGAGCCTCCTCCTCGTCCTGCTCACTTCGCTGATTTTTCCGTTCGCCTTTTGCGCCGGCCGCATGAGCCGCGGTTTTTATTCCATCATGCTCGTCGCCCAGGCGGCGCTCTATGGCACCTTCACCGCGCAAAATTTCATTCTCTGGTTCCTCTTTTACGAGATGAGCCTGATTCCGGCCTTCCTCCTCATCCGGATCTGGGGCGGCGAAAAACGCGACCGCGCGGCGACCAAGTTTTTCCTCTATACCTTTCTCGGCAGCGTCGCGCTCCTGCTCTCGTTTCTTTACATCTACTTCGTCAGGGGAACGTTTGATTTCGCGGAGCTGGCGTCGTTAGGCAAGAACGGGCTGCTCGAGGGAAATATTCGCTGGCTCGCCTTTGCGGGCATTTTTCTTGGGCTCGCGGTCAAGGTGCCGATTTTTCCTTTTCACACCTGGCTGCCCGACGCCTACGAGGCTGCGCCGACCGGGGCATCGATGGTCCTGACCGGCCTGCTCTCGAAAATGGGCGTCTACGGTTTCATTCGGCTTCTCCTGCCGCTTTTTCCTAACGAAATCAGGATCGCCGGTCCGTGGCTCCTCGGGCTCGCGGTTTGCTCGATCGTTTTCGCCTCGCTCGCGGCCTGGGCGCAGTCGGATCTGAAACGGATGGTCGCCTACCTTTCGATCAATCATCTCGGCTATTGCATGCTGGGCCTCTTCGCCGTGACCGCGACGACGTCCGCCCCGCCGGTCGAAGCGCAGGCCGCCTTGAGCGGCGTTTTCCTGCAAATCTTCAACCACGGCCTGACCGCCGCCGCGCTCTTCTACTTCGTCGGACTGCTCGAGGAGCGGCGCGGGGCGCGCGGGCTCGGCGACTTCGGCGGATTGATGCAACGGACGCCGCTCCTCTGCGCCTGGATGAGCGTGGCCATGTTCTCGTCGTTAGGCTTGCCCGGCCTTAACGGCTTCGTCGGGGAATTCCTCATCTTCAAGGGCTCGTTTGCGCTCGCCGCCGGTTACACCGCGGTCGCAGTCCTCGGGCTGCTCTTCACCGCGATCGTTTTCCTGCGCGCGATGCAGGCCCTCTTCAGCGGGACGCTCGCGGAAAGTTGCAGCCAGTTTCCCGATCTTCGGCTCGGAGAAAAGTTGGTCGTCGTCCCGGTTACGCTGCTGATGTTCGCGGTCGGCCTCTACCCGCAATTCGTTCTCCACATCTTTAACTCCACCGTCGCGCAAATGGCGCGGTTGTCAGGCTGAGTCTTGCGATGAGCAAAGAGATCAACGAGTTCCGATTTTCAAGGTCACGACCTGTCACCCTGAAGCGATGCGCGCATTGTCTTTGCGCTTTCAGCGAACGGCGTGTCGCCATGCTCCCGGGCGTCGCGCGTGCATTTGCAGATGCTGCGGAGCGCACGCGACTCGCGTGCTGGCGATGGCGACCCCGCCGTCGCGAACTTGCTCCTAGCCGTCGGACATCTGATTTCGGAAGTATTGTCACGACACGCTTTTCGGCGAGTCGCCGAAAAGAGCACGCGAGTCGCGTACGCTCCCCAATCCGATGATTGCCTGGGCGATTTACCTCACTTTTGCGGGTGCGCTTCTCGCGCTCCTTCTCCCGCGCATCCTGGCGCGTTGGATTGCGCTCGTCACCACGGCGGGCGGATTCGCCCTCGGGTTGGCCGCGCTCTTCGCGACGAATGCCGATTTCGCCCACTTCACCACGATCGTGCGCGTGCCCTGGGTGCCGGCGCTCGGGATGAATTACCACCTCGCGGCCGACGGCATCAGTTTGACGATGACGCTCGTGACCGGGCTGAGTGCGACCGCCGCCGTTCTTTTTTCCTGGAAGGTCGAAAACCGGCCTAACGAATTCTTCTTCTGGCTGCTGCTTGTCGTGGCCGGCTCCTACGGTGTTTTTTTAAGCGCCGATCTCTTTCTCTTCTTCGTCTTCTACGAGCTCGTGATCGTGCCGAAATATTTCCTGATCGCGATCTGGGGTTCGACCAACAAGGAATACGGCGCGATGAAGCTGACGCTCTACTCCTTCCTCGGCGGCGCGCTGGTTTTCATCGGCATCCTCGTCGCCTATGTGACGGCGGGAACACTCGATTTGCCGCAGCTCGCGCACTTTCAATTCGCTCCGCAGCTCCAGGCCTGGGCGTTCCCGGTCCTGTTTCTCGGGTTCGCCGTTCTCGGCGGCATCTGGCCGTTGCACACCTGGGCGCCGACCGGTCACGTCGCCGCGCCGACCGCTGGCTCGATGTTGCTCGCCGGGATCGTGATGAAGCTTGGCGCTTACGGCGCGCTCCGGGTCGCGCTCAATCTCTTTCCGTTAGGCTTCCAGATGTGGAGCAAATGGATTGCGGTCTTCGCGGTCATCGGGATCGTTTACGCGGCGGCGGTCGCGCTCCGCCAGAGCGACCTCAAATTCGTCATTGGCTACTCGAGCGTGAGTCACATGGGCTTTGTCCTGCTCGGGCTGGCCACGGCCAACGTGCTCGGCGTTTCGGGCGCGGTTTTGCAAATGTTCTCGCACGGCGTGATCGGCGCGCTTCTCTTCGCGCTCGCCGGTGCGGTTTATTATCGGACGCACACCCGCAACCTGAACGACCTCTCCGGGATGGGTCTCAGCCGGGCGATGCCGTTTCTCACCTTTGCGTTCGTTGTCGCGTCGGCCGCTTCCATGGGCATTCCGGGTTTCAGCGGGTTCGCGGCGGAAATCACGATCCTGATCGGCGCCTGGAAAGCTTTTCCATTGGCGGTGGGGATCACTGGCCTTGGCATGGTGCTGGTCGCGGCTTTCACCCTGCGCGCGTTGAAGAAATCGTTCTTCGGCGAGAACCCGACCGGCCGCGTGTGGCCGGAAACGAGCGCGCCGAGCGCGGCGGCGACCCTGGCGGAAAAGTTGGGCGCCAGTCTCTTGATTGGCGCAACACTCGCAGTTGGACTTTGTCCCAATCTCCTCCTCGACCGGATCATGCCGGCGGTGGAGACGATGCGGTTTTTGCACCGATGAGTTACCTGGAACTTCTTCAGCTGGCCGCGCCGGAAGCGATCGTTGTTGTGACGGCGCTGGTCGTTTTAACGATCGGGCTCGTGGGCGGCCGGCAGGAAGCGGGCGACACGCTCGCCGCCACACCTGTTCTTGGGTCGCTCGTTGCGGCGTTCGGGCTGGCGATCGCGGCGGCCGCGATCGTCAGGCTGCCGGGACACGCGATGCTCTTTCACGGGATGCTCGTGATCTCGCCGCTCAATTCGCTTTTCCAGGTGATCGTCCTCGTGCTGGCGTTTTCCACCGTCGTCCTGACACGCGGCGAACATTCCTTGCCTAACAAGAGCGAATATCTCGCAATGATCCTCCTCGCCACGGTCGGGCTCATGCTCCTCATCGGGAGCGAAGAGCTGCTCATGATTTTCATCGGGCTCGAGCTAACCGGGCTCTCGCTCTACGTCATGACCGCCTTCGACAAGGCGAGTCAGCCGTCGGCGGAAGCCGGCCTGAAATATTTCCTTTTCGGCAGCATGGCGAGTGCGTTCACCCTCTTCGGGCTGAGTTTCATCTATGGCTTCACCGGCACGACTTCGCTGGCCGCGATCGGGCCGCGCCTCGCCGAGCAGGCGCTGCCGCCGCTCCTTTTCGTCGGGATCGTCATGACCCTGATCGGGTTCTTCTTCAAAATCGCGGCGGCGCCTTTTCATCTCTGGGCGCCGGATGCCTACCAGGGCGCGCCGATCTCGACGGCCGGGTTCATCGCTTCCGCCTCGAAGGTCGCGTCCTTTGTTGTCCTCGGGAAAATCCTCCTCATCGGTTTCGGTTCCGTGCCCGGCAGCGCGGCCTGGCATGGGATGGTCGCGGGCTGGATGCCGATTCTCGCGGTCCTTTCCGCGCTCTCAATTCTTATCGGCAACCTCGTCGCGCTCGTGCAAAAAAATGTTCGCCGGCTGCTCGCCTACTCGGCGGTAGCGCATGGCGGTTACACTCTGCTCGGGCTGATCGCGGGCGGGCGCGCCGGATTTTCCGCGACGCTTTTCTACACCACGATCTATGCGGTCACGCTCGTGGGCGCTTTCGGCGTTGTTGGATTCGTTAGGCGCGAAAATGGCGGCGACGATCTGGCCGATTTCGCCGGGCTGCGGGTGCGTTCGCCACTCCTCGCCGGCTGCATGGCGGTCTTCCTCCTCTCCCTCGCGGGCCTGCCGCCGCTCGCCGGATTTTTCGGCAAGTTCTACCTCTTCAGCGTCGCTCTGCGGGCCGGCGAAAATGAAGGCCTGCTCTGGCTCGTCGTTCTCGCGCTCTTCGGCAGCCTGATTTCGCTTTATTATTACCTCATCGTCCTCAAGGTCATTTTCCTCGATGCGAACGCGAAGCCCGCGCCGGCGGTCGCGCGCTACGATTTTGAAGTGCGCGCCGATTACCTGTCGAAAGTGGTGCTGCTCGTGCTCGCCGGCACCGTGCTCTTGCTCGGGATTATTCCGGGAACGCTGGTCGCGCGGATCCTTGCT
>DATMNS010000225.1:0-6269 GCA_035568735.1 Chthoniobacterales bacterium
TGCCGTTAGGCCGCGAGGTGGAAGCCGGTGGCGAGGTCGGGCGGCATGAGATTTTGACCCATTGTTATTGGCGCGAAGCCGGGCCGGAATTTCGCCACGTCAACGTCATGGCGGTCGCGCACGGGACGGACAAGGCGCTCCTCCTCGAGCACAAGGCCGCGATCGACCGGCACCTCGCGGCAGCCGGCATTCCGGTTTCCTACACGAATGTTTTCTGGGGTGGGCGGAGTGAGATCAAGCCGTCTGAAATTTCGCCGCTGATTTACCGGCAATGGCTGGCGGAGCTCGGCGCTGAGGCTTGAAGCGAGAGGGCCGCGGCCCGGGTCCGTTCCAATTCACGGAGGAGCGCGATCGCAAAGTCGGACCGGTCAATTTTTCGCCCCAGGGCCATGGCGATTGATCCGGCGCGCTCCTGTAACTCGGCCGGAAAATCTTCCCGAGCCTGGTTCAAATTGATGCCCAGCCCGACAATGGCGTCGCACTGTGCGCCCGCCCTGGCTTTCGTCTCGACCAGGACTCCGGCAATTTTTCGATCGCTCAGATAGACGTCGTTAGGCAATTTGATCGCCGGCTCGAGGCCGGTCTCATTGCGGACCGCGGTCGCGATCGCTTGCGCCGCCCAATTCGTTAGGCAGACCGACTCGGGGAGCGAGAGGATCGGCCGAAGCAGAAGCGAAAACCACAGGCCGAGATGGGACGCCGAGGCCCAGCGATTTCCGCGCTGACCGCGGCCGGCGGTCTGCTCTTCGGCAAACACGACGAAGCCCTCGGGCAACTCCGGGGTGAGCATCTGGCGGAGGAAATCATTCGTCGAGGCGGTCGATTCCAGCACGATGATGCGCCGGCCGATGACACCTTCCCCTAACGACGCCCTAAGGTCGGCCGCAATCAGCCGGTCAGGCCGCGACATGCGTCAGCTCCAGCGAAAAATCGAGCGCGCGCGCGGAATGAGTAAGTGCGCCGATCGAGACAAAATCGACGCCGGTCGCGGCGATTTGCCGGACATTGCGGATGTTCACGCCGCCGCTCGCTTCGAACTTGACCTTCCCTTTGCCGATCGCGACGGCTTCGCGCATCTGGCTGGCACTCATGTTGTCGAGCAGGACCACCTCCACGCCCTTGACTTCGAGGAGCGCGCGCACCTGGTCGAGGTTGTCGGCCTCCACTTCGATCCGCAGGCCGGGCCGCTCCTGCCGCACCCGTTCGATTGCGGCGCCCAGTCGGGCGAGGCCGGTGCGCACGAGGAGGTGGTTGTCTTTCACCAACACCATGTCGTAAAGCCCGAAGCGATGATTCGCCCCGCCGCCCGCCACGACCGCTGCTTTCTCAAATTTCCGCAAGCCCGGTGTGGTTTTGCGCGTATCGAGAATTTTTGCGCCCGTGGCGCCGGCCGCTTCGACGAATTGGTGGGCCAAGGTCGCGATCCCGCTAAGGTGTTGCAGAAAATTGAGCGCGACCCGTTCGGCGGTGAGAATCGAGCGCGCGAGGCCGCGGATTTCGATCACGGCCACGCCGCCGGCGACAGCGGCCCCATCTGGTTGGAGGACTTCAATGCGCAAGACCGGGTCGACCCGACGAAAAACCTCGGCCGCCACGTCCGCGCCTGCGACGATAGCCCGCTCTTTCGCAATGATGCGCGCGGAAGCCTGGTCCGTTTCGTCCACAAAATACTGGCTGGTGACGTCGCCGCTACCGATGTCCTCGCGGAGGGCCAGGTCAATCAACTGGTAGTCTTCGTCGGAAAAATTCATACCCCGGAAAGCCTGCGGCATTGAAGGGCGCGGCGGCGCGTCCCAACAGATGCACAATGGGGAAAGAATGCCGGGCAACAAGCCCGCCGAGACAAAAAAAAGATCCGGGCAGGGCACGCCGCGGAGAAACCTTCGAATGCGAGGGCGTGCCACCGCCCGAATCGCCTTAACCAGTGAAGATAGACAGCGGGGCTCGGGGCGCGTTCAAAAGATTTCCGGTAGAAGCTGCCCTCAGGGCGACGCCGGGGTGCCTCCCGCCCGCATGGTTCGATTTTGGTCCACGCTCACACTCGCGCTTCGCCGAGCGAAGCGTCTACAAGAGTTCGCCCTGCGTTTGCGTTCCGCAGCGAGCCGCCTCGTCGCGCACATCCTGCAGGAGCGATTTGAATTCGTTTTTCTCCAGCGATGCAATCAAGCGCGGGTAATCGGGCGTGATGCGCAACGCGTCGATCGGCACCGGCAGCGGCAGATGACAGTCCAACGCGACCATTTTGCGGTTTTGCAGGACGCGCTCGCGCGCCGTCTCCAGTTTCTCGCGCGTTTTCGGAGTCTTGATCCGGTCCAGGCCGCGCAAGAGAGCGTCGAGACTCCCGAACTCGCGCAGCAACTTGGCCGCGGCTTTGCGGCCGATCCCGACCCCGGGGATGTTGTCGACGGCATCCCCGGCGATGGCGAGGACGTCGCCGATGAGCGGCGGCGGGACCTCCCATTTCGCCATCACCTCTTCTTCGCCTAACAATGCGAAGGCATCCTTCGGCGAAGCGAGATCGCCCTTCGCGGTCGTGTAGATTTTCACGGTCGAATTGACGAGCTGATAGAGATCTTTGTCGTTCGTCGCGAGCACGACCTCGATTCCTCGGGCGCGCGCCTCGACCGCGTAGCAGCCCATCAAATCGTCCGCTTCCGTGTCCGGCAGCGAAATGTTCTGGAAGCCGAGCCAGGGCGTGAGCTGCTGGATGTAGTCGAGCTGCGGGACCATGGGTGGCGGCATTTCCTTGCGCGTTTCCTTGTAACCGGGCTGTAGTTCCGTCCGGCGTTGAGGAACTCCCCGATCCCAGACGACGGCGCCGAACGCGGGCTGCAAATGTTTCAACATGAGCCGGAGCGATTTGGTGAACCCATAGATCGCGTTGGTCGGTTCACCGCGGGAATTAGAGAGATGCAGGATCGCGAAATAGGAGCGGTAAACGTAATAGTGGCCGTCGACTAGCAGGAGTCTCACCCGGTTACCATATCGCAGGCGGGTGAGAAATGACTAATTCCGAATGACGAAACACCAAATGACGAACGCAGCGGCCTGCACGCTCCGACTCTCGGACTTCGTCATTCGGAATTCCTTTGTCCTTCGTCCTTCGGAATTCGTCATTCATCATTCCTCACCCTAGTCATTCCCCGAAATCGCGATTAAGTGAGCCCGATGGCAGACCAATGGATCGTGCGGGTGCAGGGCCGGGAATACGGCCCAGTCGACCTCGACGAACTGCGCGAATGGAAGCGCGAAGGGCGGTTGATCCGCGAGAATGAAATCCGCGAGCCGGACAGCGAGCGCTGGATTCAGGCCGGCGAGTTGCCGGAAATTTTCTCGGATGAAGCGGCTCCGCCCGGGCCGGAGGAAGTCGTTAGGCTGCTCGCCTTTGGCGAAATCTTTGCCACCGGCTGGCGGGTTTACCGGCAGGGATTCGGGCATTTTTTCGCCCTCGCCCTGCTCGTCTCGGCCCCCGCTTTTTTACTCCAAATCGCAGTGCCCTACCTCGAGATGCCAAAAGACCAGGGGTCGGTCGCGCCGGTTATCATCAGCGTGGCGGTCGCGTTCGCCATGCTGGTGCTGCTCGTGATTACCTGGCCCTTTTCCCTTGCCTGTATGCAGTTGCTGGCGGCGGATCTCTGCGCCGGGCGCAGCCCGACCCTGCGCGAACTGCTCACCCGCGCCAAACCGCTCTGGACTCGGATGTTTACCCTCGGGCTGATCGTTTACGGCAGTTATATTCTTTGGGCGATCCTTCCCATCATCGTGGCGGCGGGGCTCGCGGCGGGCGCGACTACGTTCGGCAGCCTGCTGCTGATGCTGCTCCTCCTGATTTTCGCGCTCTACATGGTCGCGCGACTTTTCATTAACTTCCTCTTCTGGCAACAAGCCGGCGCGCTCGGAGGACGGGACGCGCTCGGGGCATTGCGTGAAAGCAAGGACCTGGCACGCGGCGGAACGGATCGGCCGCGCAGGCAACGACCGCTTTATCGCGGGGCCATGATTGCATCGCTCTGGCTGCTCGTGATTATCATTTTGAACGCCGGCATCGAGCTACCGGTGGTTCTCTTTCGGATGCGCGGCGTGACCACCCCGGAGCAAGCCGTGACAATGCTCCAGACGATGGCGACAACGAATTCGCTCGATTTTGTTTCCGGCCTAACGACTTTTTTGAGCGGCCTGCTGCACGCGGCCTTGCGGGGTTGGCTCGCGGCGATCTTCGTTGTTCTTTATTTCGACACGAAGAGAACCGCGCCACCCCCGCCTAACGAGTAGCAAAGGCTCAGATCCGGCCGCAAGCCGTGCCGCCGCTCGATCCCTCGTTCGCTTTCTCGTTCGTCGTTCCCAAGCTCCAGCTTGGGAACGCACTTGTCTTTGAAGCTCTGCTTCATCAGTCTCGGTACTATGCGCAGCCGCGATCGCGTGCACGAAACGCAGCACACGCACTTCATCACCCCGACAATCGTCGAGTGGCTTCCGGTGTTCAGCTCCGCTGCTTGTTGCGACATCGTGGTGCGCTCCCTCAAGTTTTGCAGCGAAAAGAAGGGGCTGAAAATTCACGGCTGGTCATTCTCGACAGTCACCTCCATGCAGTTGTCGCTGCGCCGGCGTTGTCCGCGGTCTTGCGCGACCTGAAGAGTTTTACCGCGCAGCAGATTCTCGCGCAGGTGGGCCGCGACTGGCTGCTCAACCCGCTGGCTTATTATCGCGCCGCGCATAAGCAGACAGCCCACCAAGTCTGGCAGGGGGGCGCATCCGCAGGCAATCATGAGTGATGCCATGATGGAGCAAGAGCTGAGTATTTGCACAATAATCCGGTGAAAGCCGCGCTGGTGGCTTCACCGGAACATTGGCGCTATTCCTCCGCGCACCAGTGGCTGCCGGGGGCGCAAACGGTGTTGCGGTGCGATGGGTGGCGCTAGAGGAAGAAGCTGGATCTTCCAAGCCGACCGCGTTCCCAAGCTGGAGCTTGGGAACGAGGTTTTCGATGACCAAATAGCCAAGAAGACGCCCGCCTAACGACTAACCGAACGCCAGATACGGCCGCAAACCGTGCAGCCCGCCCTCGCGACCGAAGCCGCTCTCCTTGAAGCCGCCAAACGGACTGGTCGGGTCAAACTTGTTGTAGGTGTTCGCCCAGACGACGCCCGCCCGCAGCCGGCTCACGATTTTGAAAATCTTGCTTCCCTTGTCGGTCCAAACGCCGGCGCTCAAGCCGTAAGGTGTGTTGTTCGCGCGCTCGATTGCCTCCTCCGGTGTACGGAATGTCATTACGCTTAAGACCGGTCCGAATATTTCCTCTTGCGCGATCCGATGCGAGGCGGTGACGCCGGTGAAAAAACTCGGCGGATACCAGTAGCCCTTCGCGGGCAGGCGGAGCCGTGGCTGGACCAACTCTGCGCCTTGTTGCAACCCGCTCTCGACCAGTGCGCAGATCTTATCGAGCTGCATCCGCGAATTGATCGCGCCAATGTCGGTATTCTTGTCGAGCGGGTTTCCCACGCGGAGCGAGGAAATCCGGTCGCGCAACTTGCGAACGACCGCTGAAAAAACGCCCTCCTGCACGAGCAAACGCGAACCCGCGCAGCAGAGGTGCCCCTGGTTGAAATAGATGCCTGCGACAATTCCTTCAACTGCCTGGTCGATCGCCGCGTCCTCGAAGATGATGTTCGCCGCCTTGCCGCCGAGCTCCAGGGTGAGGCTTTTCTTCGTCCCGGCAACCGCGCGTGTCAGCATTTTGCCGACCGCGGTCGAACCGGTAAACGCAATTTTATTGACGTCGTCGTGCTCGACCAGCGCCTTACCGACAGAGCCGGCGCCAGTGATGATATTGACGACACCATCGGGCAGCTCCGCTTCCTGAAAAATCTCCGCCAGATGCAGTGCGGTGATACTGGTCGTCTCGGCTGGTTTGAGCACGCAGGTGTTTCCGGCCGCCAGCGCCGGAGCGAGCTTCCACGCCGCCATCAGGAGGGGGAAGTTCCAGGGAATAATCTGCCCCGCCACGCCTAACGAGTGCGGCGTGCGTCCGGGAAAAGCGTACTCGAGTTTATCCGCCCAGCCCGCGTAGTAAAAAAAATGGGCGGCCACCAGCGGCAGATCGATGTCGCGGCTTTCCTTGATCGTCTTGCCACCGTCCATCGACTCGAGGACGGCGAGCTCCCTGGCTTTTTCCTGCACGAGGCGCGCGATGCGGTAGAGGAATTTCCCCCGCTCGCGGCCCGGCATTTTACTCCAGACGTTGCGGTGCGCGCGCCGCGCCGCCTGCACCG
>DATMNS010000226.1:0-3510 GCA_035568735.1 Chthoniobacterales bacterium
GGACGCGAGCGGCCGGGCCGCCTTTCTCGCGCGCAAACTCGGCTATTTTTGCCAGAATTCCGAGCATCCGATCAACGCTGCCTGGGCCCGTTTTACCGGGGTGAAAGATTGGGACAGCTATGAGTGGCGGCAGAGGTTTCCGGATTACGCCGGTGCCGCGCGCACCGGCCGCGGCTGGGCGACGAATCATCTCATGGGCCAGGGCTGGTGGTGCTGGATCATCCCGCTGAAGGGCGGCGATTTCAGCGCGGGGATCGTTTACGACAGCCGTTTGTTCACTTTGCCCGAGGGCGCGAATCTCGGCGAACGGTTGCACCAGCACATCCTTCAGCATCCGGTCGGCCGCGAGATTTTCGCGGACGCGAAGATCATTCCCGGCGATGTCCGGGCTTACTCCGCGTTGCCGTATCACAGCACGAATGTTTGCGGCGATGGCTGGGCGCTGGTCGGCGACGCGGCCGGATTCCTCGATCCGCTTTACAGTCCCGGCCTGGATCTCTGCGCCTACACCACTTCCCTGGTGAGCGACCTGTTGGTGCGCGCGCTCGGCGGCGAAGACGTGGCGGGCCGGCTGAAGTATTACAACGAACAATTCCCGACGACTTACCGCTGCTGGTTCGAGACGCTCTACCAGGACAAATACTATTACATGGGCGAGGCGGACCTGATGTCGGCCGCGTTGCTCCTCGACGTGGGCCTTTATTTCGTGGGGCTCGTTAGGCCGATCTACGCCGACCCGGAAGGCGCCTTCCTCCAGTTGCCGTTCGAAGGCGCGTCCGGCCGGCTCTTCGCCGCGCTGATGAAGTTTTATAATCGGCGGCTGGCGGCGCTGGCGAAAAACCGGATCGCGCATGGCGTCACGGGAGTGAACAATGCCGGCTGGCGCGAGCTCTACGACGGATTCGTGCCTGATTTTCGGCTCCAAAAATTGATCCGCAAAGGTCTCTTTCGCTGGTGGAAGGCAGAGCTGCGCAATCTGCGTTTTCTCTTCGCCAGCCCGAAACCAACTCCGCGCGCGACCGCGCCGGCGGCGGCCACCGTCGAAGCCTGATGTTCGCTTTCTGGCGGCGCCGTTTCGCGGTGCGCGGTGTTCTCTGGCGGCACTATCTCGATTTTGGCCTAACGAACGTCCCGTTCTACCTCCAGCCGGTGATGATCTTCTTCTGGACGATCTTCTTTTTCTTCCTCGCCGCGCCGGCCCGGCGCGCCATTCTGAGCAACCTGCGGGTCGTCCTCCCCGGCTCCAGCCCGCTGCTCAATCTCGGGCGCGCCTGGCTGACCCTTTACAATTTTGCCTGGACGATTTCCGACGCGGCCAATGACCGGCTGGCGCAAACCGAGTTCGCCTACGAAATGGAGGGAGCGGAGTTTCTCGACCAGCTCGCGGCGGCCCAGGGCGCGGTTTTGCTCACCGCCCACATGGGAAACTACGATCTCGGGGCCGCCATTTTCGCGCGGCGTTTCCGGCGCGAGATCCGGATGGTCCGCGCGCCGGAATCCGACGAACAAACCGCGCAACATCTCGGCGCCTCGCTCGAACGCGCGGGGGCGGGCGCGGTCAAGGTGGCTTACAACACCTCGAGCATGGCGCTCCCCTTCGAGCTCCTGAACGCCATCCGGCAGGGGGAGATCGTTTCCATCCAGGGCGATCGCGCGGTCGAGCCCGGGTCGCAGCGCGCGGCGCAGCTCTTTGGTCAGGTCGTTAGGCTGCCAGACGGGCCTTTCATGCTCGCCTTCGTCACAGAGGCCCCGATTTTTCCGCTCTTCATCGTGCGGGCGTCGTATCACCGCTACAAGATCATCGCCCGCGCGCCGATCTATTGCCGGAGCACCGGGCGCGGGCGCGAGCCCGCGCTCGAGGCGGCGATGGAGGCGTGGTGCCGCACCCTCGAGAGCGTGGTCGCCGCGCACTGGTCGCAATGGTTTTCGCTCGTTCCGATCTTTCCCGCGCGATGAATGACCCAGCCACGCGCGAGATCGGTTACGCCTTTGCCCTGCCGCGGCTCGTCGCGCGGCTCGGCGGACGCAAAGTGCGCCGGGCCGAACTCAGCCGCGGGGAAGCTTACGGAGTCGGCTGGCTCGTCTTCGGGATCGCCTGCGTCTGCGCCGCGCGGGCCCTTCTTCCTTTCATCAGGCCACTCCCCGGGCAACTGCTGGTCGCCCTGCTCCTGCCGTTTGCGACCTGGATCGCGTTTCTCCTCCTCTACTTCCTCAACTGGCTGATCGTCGCGTTCCTGCGTCGACTCGACCTCTACTCCGGACGGACGAATAATTCGTTCCAGCATTTCGTCATCATCTCGCTGATTACGTTTCTCGCACTCCGCCTCGCGCAGGACGAAAGCGGCTGGCTGAAATCGTTAGGCATGCTCTGGCTCGGACTGGTCGGCCTGAATCTTCTCGCCCTCCTCGTGCTGAAACTTCGGCATGAAAGTTGAGTGGCGCCGCCAATTGATCCTTGGTTTCGCGCTGGTCGCGGCGCTCTTCTTTCTGGCCGTCTTCTTCTTCCACCCGTGGCTCGCGCTGGGCGCTCTTTTCCTTTCGCACCTGCTCATCCTCTACCCGACGTTGCTCGCGAACTGCCAGTGGTGGGGACCTGTGGTCACGCATTTCGAGACGCCGCGCCGCGAGGTCTGGCTCACGCTCGACGACGGTCCGGATCCGATTCACACCCCGCGGATGCTTGAACTTCTGCGCCGCGCCGGCGCGCAGGCGACCTTTTTCGTCGTCGGCCAGCGCGCGACAAAGTTCCCGGCGGAAATGGGAGCGATCCGGGCCGCTGGTCATGAAATCGCGAACCACACGTTCTCGCATCCGAGCGGAACGTTCTGGTGCCTTCCGCCCGGGCGCATCGCCACGGAGATCGATCGGTGCGACTTCTCCGCCCGTTATTTTCGCGCGCCGGCCGGCCTGAAAAATTTCTTCGTTCATCCCGCGCTCGCCCGGCGCAACCTGCAACCGATCGGCTGGACCGTGCGCGGATTTGATACGGTGAGCCGGGATCCGGCGGCGGTCGCGGCCCGGATCATGCAGGGGGTGAAGCCGGGCGTGATTCTCCTTCTGCACGAAGGGCATCGCACGGCGACCGATCCGGATTTTCATCCGTGCTGTCTCGAGCTTGTGCTGCTCGCCCTAACGAAAGCGAATTATCGCTGCGTCCTGCCTGGCCCGGACCAGCTGCGGTCGCGCGCCGGCGAAAAATGAAGAGGTGATTGTTGAACGGCGAGCGCCCCCAGAGCGGCTGCACGGTGCGGGAGAACTGATCAGCGTCGAAGGCGGCCAGGATTTTCTCGCGGGTCGGAAAATGGAGCGGCACTTGGATGTTCCAGGTCGTCATCTGGGCGAAACGTTCGGCCAGATGAGTGAGCCAGTAACGCGCGTTGCGGTCGCGCGGACAATCGCGGATGACGAGCAGGCCGCCCGGCGCGACGCGCGGCGCGAGCCGGGCGAGGAGCCGCGCTTGTTCGTTAGGCGAAAGATAATGCAGGACGTCGAAGAGGACGACGTTACCGT
>DATMNS010000227.1:0-10017 GCA_035568735.1 Chthoniobacterales bacterium
TACATCCAGGCAAACTTCGAAGATGGCGATGTCTCGGCCTTCGAGGGGCGATTCGGTTTGAGTGCGCTGAAAGACCGTTTTCGTCTGCGCCGCGCGCGCATCAACCTGAGCGGTGATTTTGCCGAGCAGTTCGACTTCAAGGTCGAAGGCGACTTTGAGCAGAGCGACTCTGCGATCACGGCCCTGAAGTCGGTCAGTACGACAACCGGCAAGACGACCACGGTGAGCAATGCGACGCGGACGGAGTTTTCCGCGACCGACGTCTTCATTAACTGGCACGGGATTCCGGAGGCGAACATCAAGGTGGGGCAATGGAAAGCCCCCTTTGGTCTGGAACAACTGACGCCCGATCCCAAGCTCTTCATCATCGAGCGCAGTCTGCCCACCGGTGCCCTCACGCCGGAGCGCCAGGTCGGAGTGCAAGTTTGGGGCAAGCCACTGACCAATCTGTGGCCGCAGGAGACGGACCTGGTGACCTACTACGCTGGCGTCTTTAACGGCAACGGCCGCAACGTCAACACCAATGATAACAACAATTTCATGTATGTGGGTCGGCTGGAATTGCTGCCCTTCAAGGGCAAGGTGGCGGGCCAGGAGGTGAGCTTGAAGCTGGGCGGCGATGTCCTCAACAGCCGCGACGATGCCGGAACGATCATCTCCCCCTCGGGTAACTTGAAGGTCAACACTGACGGCTCACTCGCAGCGTACACGCTGCCGGGCGCGGCCGAAAGAACGGCCTGGAGCGTGGACGCGTGGTTAAACATCGGTCCCTTTGATCTGATCGGCGAGTATCTCTCCGAAGATGTCAACGGCCGGACGGTGAACGGGGTGGCCCCCGGCTTTACCGACTTCAGTCCGAGTGGCTGGTACGTGCAAGGCAGTTACTTCATTATCCCGAAAAAGTTCCAGGCGGCGGTCCGCTGGGAAGCGCTTAACCCTGGGCAATTGGGCCAAGACGGGATCCACTCCATTACCGGCGGCCTCAACTACTACATCCACGGGGATGCTCTCAAAGTGATGGCGAACTACGTGCACACCTGGTCCGATTTTCGCGCCGCCAACCCAACCTTTGGCGATGACCAGTTCGACGAAGTCATCCTGCGCCTCCAGTTGATGTTCTAGTTTAAGAGACCCAAGAACTTTCTGTCGCGCTCGTGTCTCAGCGATCGCGCTCCAAATGACCATGCCCAGCTTCGGGTTTTTTGTAACCACATTCAGCTTTTGAAGATCAAACCTATGAAACTACACACACTCGCAGCACTCATCGGCGCAGCAATCCTTTGCGCGACGAGTCTAAACGCCGAAGAGAAAACCACCATCCGCTTCGGGCATTTCCCGAATGTTACCCACGCCCAAGGCGTCATTGCTCACGCACTCTCGCGTCAAGGCAAAGGGTGGTTCGAACAACGGCTCGGGCCGAACGTCGAAATTCAGTGGTTCACTTACAACGCCGGACCTTCCGCGATGGAAGCGATCTTCGCTGGATCACTCGACGTCACTTACGTCGGCCAGGGACCAGCCATCAATGCGCATTTGAAATCAAATGGCGAAGAGATCCGTGTCATCTCAGGCGCGGCAAATGCAGGAGCGGCTCTCATCGTGAAACCCGACGGCGGCATCAAAACGGCAGCGGATTTCCGGGGCAAGAAGGTCGCGACGCCGCAAATGGGCAACACGCAGGATATCTCATGCCGGGCATGGCTAAAGGCCCAGGGATTCAACGTCACGCAAACCGGGGGCGACGTGTTGGTTGTTCCAACCGCCAACCCTGATCAACTGGCCTTGTTCCAGAGCGGCGGGGTTGATGCGGTCTGGACCGTGGAGCCCTGGGTAACACGACTCGAAAAGGAAGCCAATGGCAAGGTCTTCATGGAAGACAAGGACATCATTACCACCTGGCTCGTTTCAAGTGTGAAATTTCTGAAGGATCACCGCGATCTCGCGAAAAACATCGCGGCGGCGAACAAGGAGCTTACCGACTGGATCCAATCTCATCCCGCTGAGGCACAACAGCTACTGGTGGGCGAGTTGAAAGCTGAGACAAGAACAGAGGTTTCCGCGGATACCGTCACGCGTTCTTTGAAGCGAATCAAACTCACTACCGAGGTCTCACCCTCATTCGTTAAAAAGGCGGTGCTGGATGGAAAAAATACGGGCTTCCTGAAAGGGTCCACCGACACTTCGAAGCTCATCGAAACACTCTAAGCAGATTGCCCATTCGAAAAGGCACAAACTCCTCTTCGCCATGTATGTCACCCACGTAATACCCTGGCATTCCAGAGCCACCTCTTCAGCCAAAGAAGAGTTAGAAATCATCGCACCGAGTAAGCTTTCGATCGAAAACGTCTCGAAGAGTTTCAAGACCGCCACTGGGACGGTGCAGGCGCTCGATCGCGTGAGCTTGAAAGTGGGCGAAGGCGAATTCGTCTGTCTCGTCGGCGCGAGTGGTTGTGGGAAATCCACTTTGCTCAATATCATCGCCGGGTTGGAGAAACCCGACAGCGGTTTGGTGATGGCGGACGGGAAACCAGTTATGTCGCCCGGGAGGGAGCGTCTCGTGATGTTCCAGGAGGCGGCCCTCTTTCCATGGCTCGACGTCTTGGGAAATGTGCTCTTCGGGCTGAGATTAAAACCAGGGCTACGGGACAAAGACCGCCTTGATGTAGCGAAATACTATCTCGAACTTGTTGGACTAACTCGCTTCGAACATGCCAACATCCATGAGTTATCGGGCGGAATGAAACAGCGCGTCGCTTTGGCCCGAGCGCTTGCTCCGAACCCACGGGTGTTGTTGATGGATGAACCGTTTGCGGCGCTTGACGCGCTGACCCGAGAGCAACTTTACGGCGACATCCAGCGAATCTGGAAGGCGCGAAACAAAACGATCGTTTTTGTTACGCATAACGTCCGCGAAGCCGCGTGCCTGGGCGATCGAGTGCTTCTCTTTTCGCCCCATCCGGGACGCGTCCAGGAAGAGTTCACGATCGAGTTGCCGCGTCCGCGCGACATCAACAGCGTTGATCTCGCTGGTTTCGCCGGTCGAATCATGCGCTCCCTAAAGGGCTTTACTAAAGCGGAAGGAGAAGTAGCGGAATGAAACGATTTGCGAGTGCGGCCGCCTTTTTCGGTGGCTTGATCATCCTTTGGCAGTTGCTCTATGACGCGCACATTTGGTCACCTGTGCTCGTGCCTTCTCCTGCTTCCGTTGCGAATTACTTGCGCGGTGCGGCTGAAGACGGAACGCTTGGACAGGCCACCCTTATCACCATCCGCCGTTTGCTGATCGGCTACGTCATAGGTATAATTTTTGGTTTACCCTTGGGGTTGTTAACGGCGCGCTGGAATGTATTGCGCGACACCGTTGGGACACTCTCGCTCGGCTTACAAACGTTGCCAAGTGTTTGCTGGGTGCCGCTGGCGCTTCTCTGGTTCGGACAAACTGAGGCCGCGATGTTGTTTGTCGTGGTCATGGGTACCTTGTGGTCGGTCGTCATTGCTACTGATACCGGCGTGCGCAACGTTCCACCAATTTTCCGCCGTGCGGCCCTCACCATGGGTTCAAAAAACATGCACCTGTGGTTGAGAGTTATTCTGCCTGCGGCGCTGCCGTTTGTGGTGAGCGGGATGAAGCAAGGGTGGGCCTTCGCCTGGCGATCCTTGATGGCCGCAGAAATTTTCGTCACCATTCTGACCGGGTTTGGTCTTGGTCAGCTCCTGCACTTCGGACGCGAGCAGCAAGCCATGGATCAGGTCATCGGCATCATGGTGATAATCGTTGTCATCGGCTTGCTCGCAGATAAAATTTTCTTTTCGCCGATCGAGCAGTTCCTTCATCGACGCTGGGGCACCGGCGCCAGCCAATAACCGATGTTAATGGTCCACTCCCGGCGTGAACCCGTGCACGCCTCTCAACAAATAACGATCGTCAACAAGCTTGGCCTGCACGCCCGGCCGGCGGCCCAATTCGTTCGCCGCGCTAACGCGTTCCGCTCTGAAATCTGGGTCGTGACGGCGGCCGGCCGATTTTCAGCGTTGAGTCTGATCGATGTGATGCGCGCCAACCTCGACTGTGGCATGGTCGCCACCCTGGAGGCGCACGGCACCGACGCCCAGGAAGCCGTGGAGCGACTTGCCAAGCTCGTCAAAGAACTCCCTGATTACGACGATTAGCGCCGCGGTCGCGCAACGAGAATTCCGGTATCGGTACCATAGCGGTAGAGATAACTCGAAAGCCGCGAATCGATCACGACTCGCCCATAGTTTTGCGGTGATGAGGCGTGCATGAAATGCAGGACGCCATCCGCCGTTCGGCAGGCCAATCCGACGTGCGAGGTCGAATAAAGCCCCGGCCGATCGCGCGAGACGATGCCTATGATATCGCCGCTCTTCAGCCCGGACTCGATCCGGGCCACGCGGTTTTTCGGAATCTGATAGAGCGGACGCGCCGTCACTCTGGCTTCCATCCGGCCGAGCGGCGCGAGCAGAGAGGGATTCTCTCTCAGGTAACGATAGTGCCGCCAGCCAAAGGTCATCTCATGCGCGGCGTGATTGACGCGCACGCCGCCAAGATCCCGGGTCAGATCCTTCACCAGGCCGCGCCGATCGTTATCCGCCAGCCAGTCCTCGAGATAATGCAGCCGGGAAAGGTATTCACCCGTGCACTGGCCGTCGCGATAACGATCGAGCTCGATATAATGGAGCAGCGTGGCGGGAGTCCACTGCGCCTGCGGCTCATCGAGCATGCGGGCGAAGCCGAGCGCGATCTCGAAGAACGTCCAGCAATCCATCCCATTGAAATTGGCGGAGGGCGCCTCGATGTGGTCGTCGATCTCGAGGGTGAAGGATTTGTAGCGCGTTCCGACCACGGCGCGGCCGACCGCGGCGGTTCGCTCCCCGATAGGGAGCGATTTCCAATCGTTTGTCTGGGCCTGCGCCACCAGCCGGTCAAACTTTTCGCGACCCTGGAAGACCGTGGAAAAGGGGAGCGAGGCTCCAGTCGTTAGGCCGGCGGTCGCTAAGAGACAAAGAAGAAGCAGGAATTTTCCGGGACGCATCTGCTGAAACCCTGCGGACGAAAGCCGTCCGGCGCAAGGCGGTCGGCGCTTATTTCACTGCGGCAGGCGGAGCGGGCACGAGCAGGACCGGGCACTGCCCCGCCTTTAAAACACCTTCGGTCACGCAGCCGACGAGCAGGTTGTAAACCGCACCGTGGCCATGCGAACCCATCACCATCAGATCGGCCGAAATCTCGCTCGCCACCTTGAGGATTTCCTCCACCACCGCTCCCTCCGGCTCATGGGCGAACGCGCGCAGTCCGCTCCGCGCCAACTGATCCTGCAGCGCGCCGAGCTGGCTCTTTTCCTTTTCGTTAGGGAAATCGGCGACTCCCAGGCCGGGGGACCCGACTGGCAGGCCGCCCGCCATCCCCATTTCCGGCAAGCCGATTCCCGGATAGCCAATCGTGGCGGCGGGAAAAACGGGCACCGCGGCGATTTCGCGCACGTGCACAAGGTGGAGCTCGGCCTGCAGCGCGCGCGCCAGCTCGTGCGCCAGCGCCAGGACGCAATCCGTCGCGGGGGAAAAATCCACTGGGACGAGGATTCGTTTCATGCTCGGGGAGCCGCTTCGCCGGCTCGCGAAAGGATGCGGGAACGTGTTGCCGTGGTCAAGCGGCTGACAAACGAGCTGTGCACCCTTATTCTCCGGCGTGCAGGACCTCTTCAACGAGGCGGAAGCTGAAACGGAAACGAAACCCGACACCGCTGCGCCGCTCGCCAGCCGGATGCGCCCGCGCTCGCTCGACGAGTTCGTCGGGCAGGAACACATCCTTGCCCCCGGCAAACTGCTCCGGCGCGCGATCGAGGCCGATCGGCTCCCGTCGGTCATCCTCTCCGGCCCACCCGGCACGGGCAAAACGACGCTGGCCCAAATCATCGCGGCCATGACGGAATCGAAATTTGAACGCCTGAGCGGGGTGGAGAGCAATGTCGCGGAGATGCGCCGGGTCGTAGCCGCCGCGACCAACCGCCGCCGCACCTCGGGAAAGAAGACGATTCTGTTTGTGGACGAGATTCATCATTTCAACAAAGTGCAGCAGGACATTTTGTTGCCCGACGTCGAGAGCGGAAACCTGCGGCTGATCGGCGCGACGACTTACAATCCGTTTTTTTACGTCAACAGCGCGCTCGTCTCGCGCTCGCAGGTTTTCCAGTTGGAGTCGTTAGGCGCGGAGGATCTCGGGAAGTTGATCGATCGCGCGCTCCAGGATAACGAACGCGGACTGGGCCGGTATCGCGTGAAGATGGATCCCGAGGCCAGACGCCACCTCGCGAAGCTGAGCGATGGCGACGCGCGGAAATGCCTCAACGCCCTCGAGATTGGCGTGCTCACGACCCCGCCTAACGAAAAAGGCATTATTCATTTCGACCTCCAGGTGGCCGAGGAGAGCATCCAGACCAAAGCCGTCGTCTACGATCGCGCGGGCGACGCGCATTACGATACGATCAGTGCTTTTATCAAGAGCATGCGCGCTTCCGACGAGAAGGGCGCGATCTACTGGCTCGCCAAAATGCTTCACGCCGGGGAGGACTTTCGTTTTATTGCACGGCGCCTCGTCATTTTCGCGAGCGAAGACATCGGACTGGCCGATGCCGGGGCCTTGCCGCTCGCCATCGCGACGCAACAGGCGGTCGAATTTGTCGGGATGCCGGAGGCGCGCATTCCCCTCGCCCACGCTACGGTCTACCTCTGTCGCGCGCCGAAAAACCGTGAAGCCTACGAATCGTTAAGCGCGGCGAGCGAAGAAATCGAGGCGGAAAAAACCAGGCGCGTCCCCGAAGATTTGAAGAACAAACACTTTCCCGTAAATCCGGAGCACTAGCGTGAAACTCACGCACAAGATCAGCAAACTCGCCCAGCCCCTGACCTATCGGAGGGCTGCGCGACGGCTGCGCCGGAAGCTTCATCCGATTCGGATTGGGCCCCTTCTGGCGCGGGTCGACCAGGACGGCTTGCGCGCACTGCAGGCCAGGCACGATTCGCCGCCGCCCGACGCCCCGAGCAGCTGGCATCATTACTCGAAATACCTCGATCTGAAAAAATATCTCCCGCTCAATATCCGGCGCGTGCAGGACCTGAATCTGCACCGCACCCCGCCGCGCGAAATCCTCGATATCGGTTGTGGTGGAGGATTTTTCCTCTTTGTCGCCCAGGCGCAGGGTCATCGCGGCCTCGGTCTAGACACACCCGGCATTCCGGTCTTCGACGACCTGGTCGAGCTACTCGGCGTCGAACGCATTATCTACACGATTAAGGCGCTCGAACCGTTGCCGGCGCTCGGCCGCAAATTCGATTTGATCACCGCATACTCTACCGCGTTTCACGGTGGCCGGGACCAGTCATGGCGCTGGGGCGCGAAGGAATGGGAATTTCTCGTCGCCGACCTGGAACAGCATCTGAATCCGGGTGGCCAGATTTTCTTCGGACTCAATCCGGCCTACGGAGGCGATTATTATACCCCGGAGATTCTCGAGATGTTTCTCCGTCGCGGGGCGGCGGTGGAGCGGGAGAACGTTCTTTTCCCGCCGAAGCGGAGCTAGAGGTCGAGCTACGCCGCCTTTTTTTGCGTGGCCTTTTTCGCCGGGAAAGGGACCACGGTTTTGACTGCGTCGGTTTCTTTTGCTCCGAGCGTGGACTCGTAGGTCAGTTTCCCTTCGATCACTTCGGTCAGCGCCACATCGGCCAAACCCATTCCGGGAGGACAGGCGACCAGCGGACGATGACCGAAGGCGAGTTGGCGGACGCGCCGGGAGATGACGTTGACCAGCATTTTCTGGTCAGTGATTACTTCGCAGGCAGCTTTGATGAGATGAGCTTTCATAAGATAACGAACCGAGCGTCCGCGGCTAACGACGAGTTATTCCCCGCACAGGGATTGGAAACCGGGAGGTGGGTTCCGATGAAAATCGCAGCAGAGAAACTTCCGCATTATCGTCTTTCCGCGCCAAAACACAACGGGAATGTCCGAGGCGGCTCTGCGCCCTACAACCGCGAGAGCATCGCCGCGAGCAGATCGACGGCAAAGCAAACCAGACAAGGATCACCTGCGAGAAGCGCAAATTGCGCGCCGCCCAGTAATCGGCCGCTACCTGCGGATCGCGCTCGAGGAGCGGCGACCGGGAAGTCCGACTTCTGTCGCCAGGAGTAAATCCGAGGTCTTGTTAGTGACCTGCCAGCGCGGCACTAAGTCCGCGTCCACCAGGCCGCGATCGCGCAGGCGAGCACGGAGGTCGTGAGCCAATCAAGCACCTGGCCGACCACCACCCAGGGATGGAGATTGATAAAGATCGCGGCTTCGATCGCGAACGGAGCCGCCACCGCCATCCAGGTAAGCGCCGCGAAGCGCAGCGCGCCGTGGATCCCGCCCGCAAACAAGTTGCCTGGCATCCGTGCGACGAATAGAAAGACGGTCGCGAGCGCGATGCAGGCCGCGAAATGGATCGCGGCGGACATCGCGTAGCTGCCATTTCCCTCGGCCCGCCAGGTCTGCGGAGTGCGCTTTTGGAAGCGATGGAAAATCACTCCCATCCAAAGCCAACTGGTGAAAATTGAAATCACCCCGGCAATTGCACCGGGAACGAGAGCCAGCTGCAGTGTTCTCATATCGTCGGAAGCTGACCCAGCTTTGACGCGCCAAGCGCGATTGTCACGCCCGAAATGGCCTCGCGCGGCGCGCGGTAGTGTTCGTCGATTGTCCGTTGCGGGTTGCCGCCAGTCGTAGCCGGGATGGATGACCCCCGGGGCGCACCGAACTGTGGGGAACGCTCGCCCCCCGGGATCACCGTCTTGCCTACCAACTCACGCCCGCGTTCAGAGCGAATCGACCAATTGACAATCAAGGAACCCCCTTTCCAGTCTCGCGCGCTGGCCGGATAACAACTCGCGGTGAAAGCCTTTGAGTCCCTTCCGTCTCGTGCGAGATGAAGCCAGGAGGCATGGCGTTCAAAGACCATTTTTCACGACAGGCAACGGACTACGCGAAGTTTCGCCCGCAATATCCGCGGGCGCTCTTCCAGTTCATCGCCGCGCTTGCGCCTAACGACCGGGTGGCGCTCGATGGCGCGACGGGCAACGGGCAAGCCGCGGTCGCGCTGGCCGAGTTTTTTCAAAAAGTGATCGCGCTCGACGCGAGCCCAGACCAAATCGCGCGGGCTCAGCCTAACGAACGAGTGGAATATCGCGTCGCCGCGGCCGAGTCGACCGGTTTGGCCGCCCATTCCTGCGCCGCGCTGACCGTAGCGCAGGCGCTGCACTGGTTCGAGCGGGACGCATTTTATGCGGAAGCCCGGCGCATCCTGCTACCGGGAGGAGTACTGGCGGTCTGGGCCTATAACGAGTTGCGAATCACCCCGGGAGTTGATGCGCTCGTGCGACGTTTTCACGACGACATCGTCGGACCCTACTGGCCGGTGGAACGAAAGATCGTCGGGCGCGGGTATCGAAATCTGCCGTTCCCCTTCGCGGAAATCGAGCCACCGGAGTTGGAAATCGAGGTGCGATGGTCGTTGCGCCACTTGCTCGGCTACCTTCGGACGTGGTCGGCGACACAGCGTTTCCTTGCGGCGGAAGGCCGCGATCCGGTGGACGAGGTCGCACGCGATTTGGAGGCTGCCTGGGGGGATGCGGCGACGGAGCGGCCCGCTATTTGGCCGCTCACGATTCGGATCGGGCGAGCTTGAGCTACCCTTGCCCATCATCCCGCTCCTGATCCTTCTCCGTCAAAGGCGGTTGGAGCACGATTACGAGCAGGAGCAAGCCGGGAAAATGAAGAGGGCGGGTCTTGCGACCCGCCCTCCCTTTCCGTTGAGCAGCTTCTCCCTAGCTTTTGCTCTGCGAAACTACTTCGTTCAGCTTGAAGATCGGCAGGAACATCGCAATCACGATGCCACCCACGATCACCCCGAGGAACACGATCAGGAGCGGCTCGATCAACGAGGTCATCGCATCAAGCATCGCTTC
>DATMNS010000228.1:0-12399 GCA_035568735.1 Chthoniobacterales bacterium
CGGAGAGATTTCGCGCTCTGGCGTTGGCCGCAATTCAGGACATCAACCGTCGCGGGAAACTGGCCCTCGTGGTTGGCGGGAGCGGGCTCTACCTCAAGGCCCTGACCCACGGCCTCGCGCCGCTGCCGCCGGGGGATTCGAAGTTGCGCGCGGAACTTAACTTGCGGTCGCTCGACGAACTGAATGCGCGTCTCGCCGCCGTCGATCCGTTAGGCGCGGCGAAGGTCGATCGACGGAACAAACGGCGGGTTGTTAGGGCGCTGGAGATTTTCGCGCAGACAAAGACGCTGGCTTCCGCACAGCGGTCACAATGGGCGGGCGAATCACCTGGTGCGCCCGGCGTTTTCATCTTCCGGGAGCGCTCTGAACTTTACGCGCGCATCGATCGCCGGGTGGAAGAGATGTTTCGCGAAGGGGTGGCGGAAGAGGTCGGCCGCATCGGTTCACTGAGCGCGACCGCCGCGAAAACCCTCGGGCTGGATCAGGTTCGGCAACTTCTTGCGGGTCAAATCAGCGCGACCCAGTGTCGCGCAGCGATCCAGCAGGCGACCCGCCGTTATGCCAAAAGACAGTTGACCTGGTTTCGGCGGCAACCTAATCTTGAACCACTGAATTTGTCATTGTTAAAGGATCACGCAGCCGCCGTCGATTGGATCCTGCAAAGGGTTTCCCTTTTGCCTCCCCTTCAATGATTGAGACGCAGCCGCATCGGAAACAGGAGCGCGCGCTCCTCATCGGACTCGAAAAAGAAGGTGTTTCGAAATGGGATTTGCGCGATTCGCTCGACGAGCTGCGGGAGCTGGCGAGCTCGGCGGGCGCGCAGGTGGTCGACACCGTGACCCAAAAATTGCAGAAGCCGACCGCGCCGTTCTACATTGGCAAAGGGAAAGCCGAGTTGATCAAGGAGTCGTTCCAGGATCAGGAAGTGACCTCGGTCATCTTCGACAACGAGCTCTCACCGGCGCAGGGCCGGAACCTGGAAAATCTCTTCTCGAGAAAAGTGCTCGATCGCACCCAGCTGATCCTCGATATCTTCGCGCAGCGCGCCCGGAGCCGCGAAGGCCGGCTGCAAATCGAGCTCGCGCAACTGCAATATCTCCTCCCGCGCCTAACAAGAATGTGGACTCACCTTTCCCGGCAGAGCGGCGGCATCGGCACGCGGGGCCCGGGCGAAACCCAGCTCGAAGTCGATCGCCGGCGGGTGCAGGAGCGGATCGCGCGGCTGGAGCGCGATCTCAACGAAGTGCGCAAGCATCGCGCGGTGCAGCGCCAGGGCCGGAAGCGTCACCAGTGGCCGGTGGCTGCGGTCGTCGGGTATACCAACGCGGGCAAGTCGACCCTCCTTAATCTCCTCACCGGCGCCGATCTGCTGGCGGAGGACAAACTTTTCGCGACCCTCGATCCGACGACGCGGAGCTTGATTTTGCCTAACAAACAGCGCGTCCTGCTGACCGACACGGTCGGCTTCCTGCGCAATCTTCCGCACACTTTGATCGAGTCGTTCAAGGCCACGCTCGAGGAGGTGGTCGAGGCCGACCTGCTCATCCACGTCGTCGATCTGAGTCATCCGCGTCTCGACGAACACATGGCCGCGGTCGATGCCGTGATCAAGGAGATCGGCGCTTACGGGAAGCAAACGCTGATTATTTTCAACAAGATCGATGCGCTGGCCGACAAGGATTTGGCGCAGTTTTATCTCGAGAAGTTTCCCGGCAGCGTCGCCATCTCCGCGCGCACCGGTGAAGGCGTCGACGGACTGGTCCCGGCTTTGCAGAATGTGCTCGCCTCCTGGCGGCTGCGCTGCCGTTATCGGCTCCCGCAGAGGGAATCGGCCCTGCTCGCGGAAGTGCATCGGGTCGGTCATGTCCTTGAGTTGCGGTATGAAGGCGAGTTTGTTGAGTTGGTCGCGCACGTTCCTCCCCAATTGGAGCAAAGGCTCTCACCGTTCCTTGACCATTCGCCGGCGGCGGCCCCCTCCGCGACCTAACGAGCGGTGAAGTGGTATTGGAAATGGGTGCATCGCCTCGGCCTCGCCAATCGGCCGCGCGTCCGCAAACTGATCGTCGCGGTCATCGGCTCGACGGTGCTCTTGTTTGGTCTGGCCTTGATCGTCCTGCCGGGCCCCGCGGTCCTGGTCGTGCCGCTTGGTCTGGCGTTGCTGGCCACGGAATTTGCCTGGGCGCGCCGGCTCATCCGGCTGGGCGGTGTTTTTTCGGGCAGAGCGTGGCGGCAGTGGTGGCGCAAGGGGCCCGCTTCCGAGGAATCGTTAGGTCATGACGAGAGCTGAGCGAGCGGAGCGACTGGTCAAAATGCTGCCGAAGGTTTATCCCGACGCGCATTGCGAGCTCGATTTCCGGACGCCCTTGCAACTCCTGATCGCGACCATTCTCTCCGCGCAATGCACCGACAAGCGGGTCAACCTGGTGACGCCGGCGCTCTTCGCCCGTTATCGGACGGCAGCGGATTACGCGGCGGCGCCACCGGCGGAATTGGAAAAGGCGATCCAATCGACCGGCTTCTTCCGAAACAAGACCAAAAGCATCCGAGCCGCGACCGCGGCGATTGTGCGGGAGCACGGCGGCCGGGTGCCGCAGACCATGGCCGAGCTGCACGCGCTCCCCGGGGTGGGCCGGAAGACGGCCAACGTGGTTCTCGGCAACGCCTTCCATAAGGACGAGGGCGTGGTCGTCGATACTCACGTGGCGCGTCTTTCGGAGCGACTCGGCCTAACGAATCAGAAAGAGCCGGAGAAAATCGAGCGCGACCTGATGCGGCTGATCCCCAAAAAACATTGGACCAACTGGAGCCACTGGCTCATCTGGCACGGGCGCCGGCGCTGTTTCGCGCGCCAGCCCGATTGCGCGCACTGCGAATTGTTCCAGCTTTGCCCCGCGGGTAAAAAATTCATCCGCGCAGGAACGGCGCGGGCTTCAGTCTGACCCGGTCTTGCGGCTCATCTTGCTCACCGCCGCGGCGGTTGCCTTCGAGCGTTTCCGGAGCCGCTCGAACTCTTTCTGAAATTCTTCGAGATCGTGATCCGAGAGAGTTTCCAAATCCATCAGGCGATTGCGGGCGCCGGTCATGCTGCGGATGCTTGCCTGGCGATAGTAATTATTGAATCGCTTTAACGGTGCGGCCTGCGCGCTCGGTGCGTTTTTTTCTCATGTATACAATGTCCGATGCGGTCCTTCATCTGAATCTCGATGATGCCTGGCATTTGCCCACGCTCGCGTTGCCGAGCGCCGACGCCCGCGATTGGGGGCCACGGCTGCGCTTCTCCGCGCGGCCGCGCGAAATTGAGCAATTTCAGCGCGAGTGGGTCCAGCGTTTGCCGCCTTTTCTCGTTTACGGTTCCGGCGATTTTCATCACCTGACGGCGCTCTGGCTCCGCCGGCTGACTCGCCTAACGACGGTCGTCTCGTTCGATAATCATCCTGACTGGGACATTCGACCGCCGCGGTGGTGCTGCGGTGGCTGGGTCAATCGCGCGCTCGAGTTGCCGCAGGTGGAAAAAGTGAGCGTGTGGGGTTGCGGCAACTTCGAATGCTGGTGGCCCGGCCGGATCTTTGGCAACAACCGGGCCGAACGCGCCGGAAGTCTGGAAGTGCATCCTTGGGCGGATGACAGAAGCGCAAAGGAGCGGCAGCGTCGCGGCGCGATCCTGCGCCACAACTGGCGGGAAAAATTTGCCCGCTTTGTCGAGCAGCTTGGCGCCGCGCAGGTTTACGTGACGGTCGATCTCGATTGCCTCCGCGCGGAAGACGCGGTCGCGAATTGGGAAAGCGGCCGTTTCAGGACCGAGGATGTTGCCTGGGCCATCGAGTCGTTGGGAAAGGGCGGCCGCATCGTCGCGGGCGACATCTGCGGCGCGTGGTCGCCCGCCCTTTATGCGCGGCGGAAACAGCGCTTCGCTTCCGAAATGGACCATCCGAAGCTTCCTCCGCGCGATCCGGCCGAAGCCCGGCGGACCAACGAGGCCGCGCTGCGCCGTTTGCTGCCGGCTCTAACTGAGCGAAACGAGGACCACTCCCAGGGTGATGATCAACGAGCCGATCGTTAGGCGAAGGGTCAATTTCTCCTTCAGGACGAACGCGCCGGCGAGGGCAATCAGGATCACGCTCAGGCCCTGAAAAGGGAAGAAATAGCTGAGGTCGAAGCGCTGGAGCAGTCCGATATTGACAAAGAAATTCACTGCAAAGACGGCGATGGCGGCGGCGAAAACGAGCGTCGCGTGGCCTCGGGAATAATTCGCACGCGCCGTGATGTCCATCGCGTGCTTGAGCAGGATCTGCCCGGAGACAAAGCAGCCGACGGTGACGAAAATGAGGAGGGCGGCGAAAGGTGTCACAAGCGTTCCTCCAGCTTCGCGGCGGGCTTGGCCATGATCATCAGGCCGAGCACGAGAAGCGCGATCCCAAACCAGCGCCGGGTCACGATCGCCTCCCCGAGAAAGATCCAACTGCCGAGCGGAACGAAGATGTGCACGACGTTGCCGACCGGAAACGCGATCGTGAGCGGGAGTTTCCGCAGGGTGGCAAGCCAATTAAAAAGACTAACGACCGAAGCGATGATGCCCCACCAGACCCAGGCCGAGCGCAGTCCTGTCAGCCCAGTCCACGACCAGGCGTTCGCCGGATTCGCGGTCTCCACCGCGCCCAGTTTAAGAAATAATTCGGCGGCCGTGCCGAGGAGGACGCAGATCGACAACTGGATCCACGGATTCAAAAACCAGCGCCGAATCAGGCCCGGCCCCGCCGGTTCCGCTGTGCTCCGCATTTAGTGCACCGTCTCGGCGTTGCCTCTGATAGAGTGCACTAAAGCTCGTGCGCGTTGGCGAACTGCTGCAGCACCGGATCGTGTTTGGTCGGCTGGAGGAAGCGGAGCGCGTGGCGGAAGATCGGATTGAGCAACGCGCCGGTGTGCAGCACGTAAAGATCGAGCGGGACGAGCTCGCAGCCGAGGTGCAGCTTGGGATCGTAATTAAGCGGGCTGCTGCAGTAGGAGTGCAGACCTTGCGCGAGCGCCCAGGTGATGATGTCGCGCATCGTGTAAAAATACAGATGGAGATCGAAGGCGACCCGGTAATCGAGCCCAAGGTACTCATCGTAAATCGTGCCGTCGTGCACCAGGCAAAGGCTGAAAGCGATCGCCTTGCCTTCCTGCCGCCAGACGAAGAAGCGCGTCCGTTCCGGCATCTCCCGGCCCAGCCGACAAAAATACTCGGGCGTCAGCCTCTCGAAACGCAACTTCGAGCGTTCATGGACCTGGAGGTAAAGGGGATAAAGCTCGTCGATCACCGGCGTGACGTCGGTCAGCACCTCGCACTGAATGGGCGCGCTTTGGGCCGTCTTGCGAAACTTGCGACGCAGATTCTTGCGGGTCGCCTTGCCTAACGACGCGACATATTCGTCGAAGTTGCGGTAGTGCAGGGAGAGTCGTGTCATCGGCATGCTGGCGATCCGAGTGTAGCCGTTGGCGGAGAAGTTGCGGAGCGGCGCGCGATAACGCGCCGGGAAATCCTTCAACACCACGAGCGAGGCGCGGGCCTCACGGGCAAACACTTTTAGACAGGAATGGAGCGCTTCCGCCACCCATTCTGCATCTTCGGGACGGCATGCCCCGAGATGGCCTTCGCCCGCGGTGCTGCCGACCATCAGCGCCTTCATGGTGAGGAAACGCGGAAACTTGCGCCGGATCCGGTCGACCGTAGCGCGTATCGGACCGGCCACGCCTTCGGTCAGATTCTGGCGCACGAAAAAGAGCGGCTGAATCGCTCGCACCCGCCCCGCATTATCTTCGAGAACGAGGAAAAAATAATCGAAGTTGTCGGTCAGGGTCGTCCCGATCAGCTCGTAATAACGGTGGTCCTTGCACTGATCGAGAAACGCTTCACGCCAGGCGGGGCAATCCTGCAATTCCGCCTGGGTGAGAATCGTGGCAAAGCCCTGCGGAATCCGGACGGACGTGCCGGATGGCCCGCGTTTTAGCCGTCGTGAAGAGAGGATGGGAGCGCCGATACGAATATGTCCAGTAGCAAGAGTGCGCGAAATTTCAAGCGCAGAGCCGCGCGTGTCTCGGATTTCCTCATTCCGTCCGGGTTATCGGCGCAGGTTTGCCCGGCGCGGATTCCACCTTCAAAAGACCACTCTTAACATGGAGGTCGCGCTGCGGGACCGGGATTTCGATCCCGGCTGCGCCGAGTTTCCGGTGGATCGCGAAATTCAGGTCGCTGCGGAACCGATTGGGCCGGTTGCTCATTTCGTTGCTCCAGACGACGAGTTCGAATTTGAGCGAGCTGTCGCCGAATCCGACGAAGAAAACGCTCGGCGCCGGGTTCTCCAGGACATGCGGGTCTTCCTGCCCCGCCTCGATCAGCGTCCGGCGGACCTTTTCCACGTCGCTTCCATAGGCCACTCCGACTGGAATCCGGAAGCGCACCCGGGGATCGCCATAAGTCCAGTTCGTGACCGGTGAATCGATGAACTTCTGGTTAGGCACGATGGTGGTGATGTTGTCATTCGTCACCACCACGGTGCAGCGCGCCCGAATTTTCTGCACCTGACCGGTGACGCCGGCGACTTCCACGCGGTCACCGATCGCAATCGGCCGCTCCGCCAGAATGACGAGACCGCTGATGAAATTGCTCGTGATATTTTGCAGACCGAAGCCGATGCCGACACCGATCGCGCCGGCGAAGACCGTGAGCGCTTCGAGATGAATACCGGTGTTTTGGAGGACGATGAAAATACCGACGACGAGGACGACGTTGGAAGCGATTTGCGAGATCGCGTACTGGAGCGAGCGATCGAGTCCGCTGTGGACGAGGAAGCGATTAAAGAGAAAGCGTTTGGTGCGCGCAGAGAGCCAGAAGACCAGGATGAGAAGGCCGACGAGGAGAAAGAGCTGGAGAAGACTGATTGGGATTCCGGGCAGCGGGTCGCTCCAGGCGAGGGGGATGCCGAGACCGTTAATCGCGCCCACGAAGAAAAAGACGAGCGCGGCGAGACTGAGAATCGTCGTGATGATCGCGACGAAGTTGGCCTCGAGTTTGAGGCGGCTCAGGAAACGCCGCACGACCGCGCTCTGGAGGGCCTTGGCGGAGATCAGCCCGAGCGCCATCAGCCCGACGAAGGCCACGATCCCGAGGAGGGAGATGTGGTAGCGCCCGAGATCAAACAAGGGGGTGCTTAACCAAAGGAGATTCACCCTGCCATTCTCTCTCGGGGGACGGCGCTCTGCAAAGCACGCAACAAAAAACACGGCCGAGGCCGTGTTTCAAGTTGCGTGGGCAAGCACGCTGAGAGACAGCGGAGCGGCTTTATTCTTTGGCTGCCTTGTCCTCGATGTATTTCACCACGTCGCCCACAGTCTGCAGCTTCTCTGCATCTTCATCGGGCACTTCCACGGAAAATTCCTCTT
The DNA here is from genome assembly GCA_035568735.1 of Chthoniobacterales bacterium. Classification (GTDB taxonomy): domain Bacteria; phylum Verrucomicrobiota; class Verrucomicrobiia; order Chthoniobacterales; family UBA10450; genus Palsa-1392. Next base: position 7,420 of record DATMNS010000228.1, read on the forward strand.
CAAAGGCCATCACCAACTCGACGATGTCGAGCGAGTCCGCTCCCAAGTCCTCGATGAACGAGGCATTTGGGGTCACCTGCTCCGGATTCACGCCTAATTGTTCGACGATGATGTCCTTCACTTTTTCTTCGACCGGTTTATCCGACATACAAATTATTCTCCTTGGTTCGATTCTGTAGGGTGACGGCTTAAAGGCGTCGCGGCAAGTTGGCAACTAAATTAATTGGATTGGTTGTCAATTTATTTTGCACGATGAAGCCGGTTGGAGTCGGCAAAACGCGCCGCGGATTTTACAACCGCCCGCCTTCGCGTAAAGACTCTGATGCCCGAGGAAAACGACGCGCCGGATCTTTTGGATCTGAAGTTTCTGCCCGCCTGGGTGAAGGAGACGCCTAACGAGAATCTCTATGCCCATTTTGCCGGCGAAGAGGCTGCGGCGGTCGGTCAACGCGACCGTCGTGGTCCGGATCGGCGGGGCGGCGAGCGGGGCGAGCGTGGCCCGCGGCCGACCCGGGAGAAAGGAAGCCGACGCGACCCGCGCGAGCGCGCCCGCGGGCCCGCGGATCAGCGGCCGCGCGAGCCCCGGAGACCGGAGGAACCGGCCCCGCCCGCGCCGGCCGTCGAAGTGCGCTTTGTGCCGGATGCGCGGGTCCTGGAAAATGTCCTTGCGCAAATCAAGGCGGGCCATCTCGCCTACTCGGTCTTTTCGCTGGCGCGAATGTTTCTCGAGAAACCGGAGCGCTACGATGTGCGTTTGAAAGCGGAAACGGCTGCACTTTTTCAGCTCGGCGAAAACGGTCAGGTCGCGAGCGACCAGCGAGTGCTGGAGAACGGTGCGTTCCTCAACGAAAAGGATCACTTTTATCGGACCGAGGTGACGCAGTCTGACCCGATCAAGGGCAATTTCACTACCGTCGCGCGCTGCCGCTTGAGCGGGGTTTTGTTAGGCCCGACCAACCATCACGCTTATCAGCCGCAACTGCGCAATCTCTACGAACAGCGTTTCAGCCGGCGAATGAGTTTTCAGGATTACCAGCGGCAGGTCGAGATTGTGAGCAACCCCGAGGCGGTCGAACGCTGGAAGGAGGAAGCGCGCCAGGTGACCACCTATGTGACGTTGCAGGAGGAGCCGCCGATTACTTTCCAGAATCCAGCGGAGACCGAACGCCATTTTCGCCAGACCTATCTCCCTGGCCTGCTCCGTCAGAGCTTGGAATTGACGCTCGACGGCGTCGTTAGTCGCCGGCTGGCCGATCGCTCGTTAGGCCGGGTGATCGAGGACGGGTGGGCCCAGGAAGCTCGCTCACCGACGAAGATCATGCAGGAATTGATCGGCGCTTTTCGCCAGGGCGGGCTGCACATTTTCCGGCATCGCAAGGCGATGCTCTTCGTCTCGCCCATTCGCGCGCGACCCTTTCACCACGAGAGCTCCTCGGTCTCCTCGACCGTAGCGGCCATCCTTGCGGCGTTGAGCGCCAATCCCGGGATAAATCGCAAGCAGTTGCTGGAGAGATTGCCGCCTGACACCGCCGGGGAACCGGAGAGCGTCGAGAAGAAGAAACTGGCGCTCGCCTCCGATCTGCACTGGCTGATCAACGAAGGGCACGTGATAGAATTCAACGACGGCTCGCTCGACCTGACGCGAACCAAGGCTCCGCCTGCAAATGCTCGAGCGCAGGCCCGCTCCGCTGCGCCTAACGGGATCGCGGAAGGTCTCGCTTCGCCTAACGACTCGAAGAACACGAGCGAGACGAGCGCGGCCCCCGCGGTCGAGGAACATCCCGCGGAGATTGCGCGCGAGGGGGACAGAGTGCCGGAGGGAGAAGCGTTGCCGCCGGCGGTGGCGGAGATTACGCCAGATGGCGCACCCGAAGGTTCGTCCCCGGCGAAGAACGCTCTGGGCGCGGGCTAAGCCGCGATCAGCCCGGCTTTTTTCAACGTCGCGTAGGCGCCGTTTTTGTTGATCGTCTTCAAGCCGCGCGCGGTTGTCTTCACGCGCACGAATTTCTTCAGCTCCGCGACCCAGATCCGTTGTTCGCGCAGATTGGGTTGAAAGGTGCGCGGCACGTTTTTGGTCACGTGACGGCCCACGCCGCCCTTCTTCTTGGCCATGCCGCGACGGTGGATCACGCTGCCGCGGGAAGGTTTCGATCCAGTGATGCTGCAAACTTTTGACATAAACCGGTTTGAGAGGGGCGTAAGCTGCCGTCGGTGGCCAGAGCGGTCAAGCGATTCCTTGCCCGCGGGAGCTTTGGACTTCACGAAGCGAATCCTTCGTCGCAGGGGTCGGTGAACGCGGTCACACGCGATGGCGGCGACGCGCCTCCTGCCGGGAATCCCGGCTCCAACCCTGGCTCGTGCTGTAAGCGAACCGACGAACAGAGAGCCAACGAACGCTGCCGGAGTTCACTCGCGAAAGCATTCGGAGTTCACTCGCGAACGCATTCAGGGGCTCACTCGCGAATTCTTTCGGAGTTGAACAGCGGCCGCCAACCGTGGTCAAATACGCCTCTCCCCGGATTTCGCGCGATCGGGAACCGTCTTATGAGCCACAAAACGAATCACAAGCTGCGGCTCGGAATTGTCGGGGCAGGAGAAGTCGTGCGCCGGCGCCACTGGCCGGCGCTGCAACGCCAGTCGGACATCGAACTGGTCGCGGTTTGTAACTCGTCCTACGAAAGCGCGGAGAAGTTCTGCCGCGAAAACGCGCCGCACGCCACGCCGATGCAGAACTGGGCGGAATTGCTGGGCATGGCCGATCTCGACATTGTCTGGATCGGGACTCCGCCCTACATGCATTCCGCCGTTACGGTTTCGGCGCTCGAGGCGGGGAAACACGTTTTTTGCCAGGCGCGCATGGCGATGGATCTGGCCGAGGCGGAGGAAATGCTCTCGGTCTCGCGCCGCTTTCCCGAACTGGTGACGATGCTCTGCCCGCCACCCCACGGGATGCGCGGGGATCTGCTCGTCCAAAAATTACTCGCGGAGAAAACTCTCGGCCGCCCATACCACTTGCGCCTTCAGAGTCTCGACAGCGCCTTTCTCGACCCCGATGCGCCGGCGCACTGGCGGCAGCGCGTGGAAATGAGCGGCCTCAACACGCTCACCCTCGGGATCTACGTCGAGGTCTTGCAACACTGGTTCGGCCAGATCACTGGCGTTTTCGCACGCGGCAGGATTCTGCAGCCGATGCGGCAGGGTTACGAAGTCATCATTCCAGACCTGCTGACCGTTCTCTGCACTTTCGCCAACGGGATGGAAGGTGTCCTCGAATTTAGCGGCGTCGACGCGCACGCACCGGCGGACCGATTGGAGGTTTACGGCGACCTCGGCACGCTGACCTACGATTTCGGTGCCGACGCCGTGCACGCCGGACAGATTGGCGATCGCGCGCTGCACGTCGTCGAGTTGACCCCCGACCTGGAGACTAACTGGCATGTGGAGGATGACTTCATCGCGGCGGTGAAATCGAGGGGTCGCATCAATCCGCATCCGGATTTCGAGGATGGCGTGCGCTACATGCGCGTCGTGCAGGCCGTGGCCGACTCTCGCGCGCGCGGCGAATGGGTCGCGATCAACGATCGCGCCTAACGAAGGCGGGCGCCCTCATAACATCGCGCCCCGCATGATGAGGAGCGCGATGCTGAAGTAAATGATCAGCCCGGTGACGTCGACCAGGGTCGCGACGAAGGGCGCGGATGAAGTCGCCGGGTCGGCGCCAAGCCGCCGCAAAAGAAAGGGCAGCATGGAGCCCGCGAGAGAGCCCCAGAGCACCACCCCGACGAGGGCCGCGCCGACGGTCAAGGCGACGAGCGGCCAATGCGGCCCGTAAAGACTGCGATGAAAATATTGCTCCCCGACGATCGACCAGACGGCGACCCGCACCGTGCCGATCACCCCGAGAATCAAGCCTAACGATAAGCCGGTCTGTAATTCCCGGCTGGCCACCCGCCACCAATCGCGCAACGTCACCTCTCCCAGGGCCATCGCGCGGATGATCAAGGTCGACGCCTGCGAGCCGGAGTTGCCGCCACTCGAGATGATCAAAGGGAGGAAGAGCGCCAGCACGACCGCCTTCGCGATTTCATCCTCGTAGTTTGCCATCGCCGTCGCCGTCAGCATTTCGCCGAGAAACAGAATAACCAGCCAGCCCGCCCGCTTCTGCACCATTCGCCAGAGCGGGATGCGCATATAAGGCTCGTCCAACGCCTCCATGCCGCCGAATTTCTGGATGTCCTCGGTCGCTTCCTCCTCCGCGACGTCGAGCATGTCGTCGATCGTCACCACTCCCACCAGCACCCCGGTGGAATCGACCACGGGCAGCGCGGTCCGGTCATACTTGCGGAAGACGTTGACCGCTTCCTCCTGCGAGTCGGTCACGTTCAGAGCGATGAAATTCTCATCCATCAGATCGCTCACCTTCGCAGCCAGCGGCTTGAGGAGGAACTCGCGAATCCGAATGTCGTCGACCAGCTTTCCCCGGTCGTCGACGACGTAGACGACGTTCAACGTCTCCGAGTCCTGGCCGTGCTCGCGAATGTAATCAAGCACCTCCTTGACCGTCCAATTGGCGTCGGCCGCGACCAGGTCCGGCGTCATCAAACGTCCGACACTGCCCTCCGGATAACCGAGCAACGCCTGCGCGATCCGTCGTTCCTCCGGCGTCAGCAGACGGATCAGCTGGCGCGCGGCAGCGCTCGGCAATTCTTCGAGCAACGCCGTGCGATCGTCCGGCGACATTTCGTTGAGGATCGAAACGACCTGCTCATGGGCCATCCCGCGGAGCAGTTTTTGTTGCGCCTCGACATCGACGGCGAGGTATTCAAAAACGTCCGCGGCGAGCGCGTGCGGCAGGATGCGGAAGATGATTACCTGTTCGTCTTCCGGCAGGTCGAGAATGATCTCGGCCACGTCCGCCGGTGGCATCTCGGAAAAGAGTTCGCGCAGCGCGGAGAAATTCCGCGCGTCGATCAGGCTCTG
>DATMNS010000229.1:0-4274 GCA_035568735.1 Chthoniobacterales bacterium
TGGTTTTTCCTCGCGGAAATTTTTACCACGCTCGAACTGGCGTCCGATCCACCGCAGGTGGCGCGTTGCGGATCGTGCACGCGCTGCATCGATGCCTGCCCGACCGCCGCCATCACCGCGCCACATCAGCTCGACGCGCGCCGCTGCATTTCCTACCTGACGATCGAGCTCAAGGGGAGCATCCCGCTCGAGTTCCGGCCGTTGATTGGCGATCGGATTTACGGCTGCGACGATTGTCTCGATGCCTGCCCATGGAATCGCTTCGCGCAGGTGGCGCGCGAGAACGCGTTCGCGGCGCGGCCCGCGGTCGTGCAAATGCGGTTGCGCGATTTTCTCGCGCTCGATGACGCGCAGTTTCGGGAAATGTTTCGCGGCTCGCCGATCAAGCGGATCAAGCGTCGCGGCTTCTTGCGCAACGTTTGTGTCGCGCTCGGGAACGCGGGCACGCCGGAAGATCTGCCGGCGCTGCGTAAGGCGGCACAGGACGACGAGCCGCTCATCGCGGAGCACGCCAGGTGGGCGATCGAACGGATCGAAACGCGCTTGAGTCGTCCGTTGTGCGCGCCGCGATTGTAGGGCGGGCGCTCCGCCTGCCGTCCCATAACGATGATGCGCGGATGGCACGCGAAGCGCTTGCCCTACATGGACGTTCTGGCGCGCGTCTGGTTTCGGATTGAACAGGGAAATATTTGCAAAGGTCTAAAGAGCCGCTAATTCTGAGCCCTTCACCCGTCTTCCGATGCACCAAGCCGCCGCGCCCTCACCCACCGTTCGCCGCAAGCGCAAATCCCGTCGTAAACTCTATATCTGGCTCGGCGTAGGCGGATTGATTTTCCTCCTGATCATCGGCTCCGTCATCTCGAGCAAGCGCGAGAAGCCGATCGAGATCACGACCGAAAAAGCGACCCGCCGCACGATCGTCGAAACCGTTTCGGCGACTGGCAAAGTGCAACCGGAAACGGAAGTAAAGATTTCGCCCGAGGTGGCCGGAGAGATCATTGAGCTGCCGGTCGAGGACGGCAAGGAAGTGAAAAAAGACGATCTGCTTTTGAAAATCCGGCCCGACTCCTACAAAGCCATCCTCGAACAGCAACAGGCCGCGATTAGCACCGCGCAGTCGGTTAGCGGACAGCAGAAGGCGGCGATGACAAAAGCCGAGCAGGACCTCGCGCAAGCGCAGGATCTTTTCCACAAGAAGCTGATCTCTCAAACCGAAATGCTCGCTGCGCAGACCACCTACGACGCGGCGAAATCGATGTATCAATCGGGCCTGCACAGTATCGAGGGCGCGCAGGCCAGCTCGAGCCAGGCGCGCGATCAGCTTTCGAAAACGACCATCTATTCGCCGCTCGACGGCATCGTCACGGTCCTCAACAGCAAGCTCGGCGAACGCGTCGTGGCGACGAATCAATTTGCCGGCACTGAAGTCATGCGGGTGGCCGATCTCAACCACATGCAAGCTGTCGTGGACGTGAATGAGAACGACGTTGTGCACGTCAAACTGGGCGATTCGGCGAAGGTCCAGATCGACGCCTACGGCGACCGGAAATTCAGTGGCAAAGTCGAGCAGATCGCCAACACCGGCACGACGACCGGCACCGGCACGCAGGAGGAAGTGACCAATTTCCAGGTCAAAATCCAGCTCGACAAACCCGGCGTCAGGCTCCGTCCGGGCCTCAGTTGCACGGCCGAGATCCAGACCAGCATGGTGAAAGACGTCGTCGCCGTCCCGATGCAAAGCGTCACCATTCGGACCGGCGACAGCAACCTCAGCCCGGAAGAGATCGAACAGAAAAAGAAACTGGCGGCGGCCAAAGAAAACGCCGACAACAACGCCCAGGTCGAGAACGAACGCCTCGCCAAGCAGGAGAAAAAAGAAGAGCGCGAGAAGCTGCGCAAGGTCATTTTCCTGAAAGACGGCAGCAAGGCGAAAATGGTGGAGGTCACGACCGGGATCGCGGATGACGCGAGCGTCGAGATCAAGAGCGGTGTGAAACCGGGCGACGAAGTGATCTCGGGCAGCTACAGCGCGATCAGCCGCAAGCTCAAGGACGGCGCCAAAGTGGTGATGGAGAAGGTGGAGAAGAAGTGAGCGTTTTAACCGCAGAGATCGCAGAGGTCGCAGAGAATTACATGAATCAGAATTTTTCCTCTGCGCTCTCTGCGTCCTCTGCGGTTAAACATGAACATTTCTGAAGGCATGCGAGCCCCCGGGCCGCTCGTCATCGACATCGAGAACATCACGAAGGAGTACGTGATGGGCGAGGAAATCATTCATGCCCTGCGCGGCGTGAGTTTGCAGATCCGGCGCAACGAATACCTCGCCATCATGGGTCCGAGCGGAAGCGGCAAATCGACCCTCATGAACATGCTGGGTTGTCTCGATACGCCGAGTTCCGGGCGCTACGAGTTCAACGGCAAAAATGTCTCCGAGATGGATGGCGACGAACTGGCCACGATCCGCAATCGCGAGATCGGTTTCGTTTTCCAAACCTTCAACCTGCTCCCCCGCTCCACCAGTTTGCGCAACGTCGAGCTGCCGCTGATTTACGCCGGGATCGATCCCGAAGAGCGCGAGGAGCGCGCGACCCAAGCGCTGGCCGACGTCGGGCTGGGCGACCGCCTGACGCACAAGCCTAACGAACTGTCCGGCGGCCAGCGCCAGCGCGTTGCCATCGCCCGCGCACTGGTCAATCATCCCTCGATCATTCTGGCCGATGAGCCCACCGGGAACCTCGATTCCAAGACCGGCGAAGAAATCATGGCGCTCTTCGAAAGCCTCTATCAACAGGGCAACACCGTCATTCTCGTCACGCACGAGGCCGACATTGCCCGCCATGCCCGGCGCCGCGTGCACCTGCGCGACGGCGTGGTCGAGAGCGACGAGCTGGCCGCGGTCGCCACGGGGAGCCCGGTGGCTGTTTCTTAACCGCAGAGGACACAGATTGCACAGAGGAACTAAATTCTTTGTTCCAAAAAAACTCTGCGTCCTCTGCGCTCTCCACGGTTAATATTTTCCCGGCACAGTATGAAACGCTTTCTCTACGAGCTGACCGAAAGCTGGAAGATCGCCGCCGCCCAAATGGCGGCGAACAAGACGCGCTCCATGCTGACCGCGCTCGGCGTCATCATCGGGATCGTGGCGGTCACGCTGATGGGGACCGCGATCAATGGCATTTCCACCGGCTTCGACAAAAGCATGGCCGTGATCGGCGACGACGTGCTCTACATCTCGCAGCGACCCTGGACGCAAATGAACGACTGGTGGAACTACCGCGACCGCAAAAAAATCCGGACCGAGTACGCAGACAAAATCAACCACGCGATCGCCACGACGCCCAACTCCAACCTGATGATTGCGGTGCCGACGATGAGTCTGCTGCGCAGTGTGAAAGCGGGCGACAACAGCGTGGACGGCGTCTTCATCCTCGGCACGACCACCGATTACACTTTGATCTCGACGCTCGATTGCAGCGAAGGCCGCTTCTTTAACGAGCTGGAATCGCGCGGCGGAGCGGAAGTCTGCGTCGTCGGCTTTGACGTGGCCGACGCAGCCTTCGCCGGACGCAGCGCGCTGGAGAAGAAAGTTCTGATTAACGGCCACGCCTTCAAAGTGATCGGGACGCTCTCCCGCCAGGGCACCTTTCTCGGACTATTCAGTCTCGATTCGATCGTGGTCATCCCGCTGCCCGCGTTCAAAAAATATTTCAGCGCCAAGAGCGAAGCGGATGTGCGAGTCAAGGTGCGCGACAAGACACACATGGCGGACGCGATCGACGAGCTGACCGGTATCATGCGCCGGCTGCGTTCCCTGCCGCCCGAGAAGAAAGACGATTTCAGCATCAACGAACAACAGGCCTTCAAGAGCACCCTCGACGCGGTGAAAACAACCATCGCGATCGCCGGCCTCTTCATCACCGGCCTGTCGCTTTTTGTCGGGGCGATCGGGATCATGAATATCACCTTCGTGAGCGTGAAGGAGCGAACGAAAGAGATCGGGACGCGCAAAGCGCTCGGCGCGCGCCGGCGCACCATTCTCCTGCAATTTCTGATCGAATCGACCGCGCTCTGCCTGCTCGGTGGCGTGATCGGCCTGACGGTCGCTTATCTGTTATGCTTCGGAATCGGCAAAGCCTTCCCGTCGTTCCCGATCCAGTTTTCCTTCGGGCTCGTCCTCGCCAGCATGCTGGTCTCGATTCTGACCGGATTGTTTTCCGGCTTCGCCCCGGCTTGGAGCGCGTCAAGGCTCGATCCGGTCACAGCGCTGCGGTATG
>DATMNS010000230.1:0-6395 GCA_035568735.1 Chthoniobacterales bacterium
CCAGGTGATCATCGCGTCGGGACCGAGCTGGGCGCGCAACTGCTCGGTGCGCACCCGCGCCGAATGAACAAAATTCGCCCACCAATGATCGTGCGCGACCGGGCCTTTGTATTGCTCCCAGATGTGAAGCGACGGGCCGCCCACGACGACAATGTATTCGCGTTCCGCCGCCTGGGCCGTGGCCGCACAAAAGGCGCTGCAAAGAAAAAGAATGGCGAGCCGCTGTTTCATGATTTGTCGCGAGCACTATCTATGCGCGGAACGGAAGTGCGCGCAAGGGAGGATCAATCCGCCCGGCGACGCAGGAGCAGGCCCACCGACCCAATGAGGATGAGGAGCACGCCGAAGGTGCAAACGATCGCCGCGCCTGACGGCAGGTCCCATTGAAAGGAGAGGAATAACCCGGCGACGCCACCCGCGAGGGCGACGAACCAGCCGATGAGGAGACGCCTGCCTAACGAACGGGCAAGACTGATGCCGCAGACCGCCGGCACGATGAGGTAGGAAAAAACGAGGAGCACGCCGGCGATGCGGACGAAACTGGTGACGACCAGACCAAAGAGGGCATAGAACAGGAAATCCCACCAGCGCACCCGCAAGCCGCGCTCATAGGCGGTGTCGCGCTCGAAAGAGACGAGCAGAAACGAGCGGCGCAGCACAAAGTGGACGACGCCGACAGAGAGAAAAAGTCCGAAACATTTCCAGACATCGAGCGGACTGACGAGCAGGATGTTGCCGACGAGCATGTTTTTGATTTCCTCGTCGCCTTCCGCCGCGCGGCTCAGGAGAAGCACCGCCGCCGCCGCCGCCACCACGTAGCTGATGCCGATGACCGCCTCTTGCGGAATCTGGCTCGTGCGCTTGCCGGTGACGGAGAAAATCGCGGCGCCGACCAGAGTGAAGCCAAGCGCGATGAGGAAAGCCGGCCAGCCTTCCAGGTTCAAGTGGAGCAGGACCGCGACGCAAATGCCTAACGAAGCCATTTGCGCCATGGCGATATCGATGAAGATAATTCCCCGCCTAACGACGTGGAGGCCGAGATAGACCAGCAACCACGGCAACAGGACGCAGGCCACGACGGGCCAAAACATGACATCCCACATAATCAGATGACCGGCGGCGCTTTCGTATTTCCGGGCAGCGCACCCGCCTCGCGCGCGGCGATCGGCGCCCCGCCGATCGCTTCCTTGGACGCGACGCTGGATGCGAAGATCATTTCGGCGGGGCGCCGAAATGGGCACGCGAGGCGCGTGCGCTCCCCGGAGCAGACTGGCGCTTTCATTTCAGGGCCGCGGCCAGGCGGTTCACGAGGGCGTCGACCAGCTGCACGTAGGTGTCCGTGTTCGGTAACGCGCCGGGGAATTGCGCAAAATCAACCACCTTCGCGCCGGTCGATTCGGCGACTTTCTCGGCGATTTTTCGGTTGTGATACGGCTCGACGATGATCGCTCTGATCTTCTGCGCCTTCATCTGCGCGATCACCTCCGCGAGATGCGAGGGCGAGGGCGGTATCCCTGGTTTTGGTTCCAGGAAGACGCTGATGTTAAAGCCAAAACGATGCGCGAAATAGACCCAGGAGTCGTGATACGCGACCAGGCTTTGTCCGCTGAAGGGCAACAACTTTGCGCCCCATTCCTGCAGCTTGGCGTTGATCGTCGCCTCAAACTTTTTTTCGTTTGCCTGGTAGTCGGCCGCGTGCGCGGGATCGACCGCGGCGAAGGCATTCGCGATATGTTGCGCGACCGCCTTGGCGATGATCGGATCGACCATGAAATGCGGATTGCCCATCGCGTGCACGTCGCCCGCGGCGCGCGTTAATTGCGCTGGCACCTCCATCAACCGAATCCCCTGCGACGCCTCCACCCGCCCGGGTTGGCCCGCCTCGATCTTCGGATTACGCGCGTTCTGCAGGAGCGGCGGCAACCAGCCGATTTCGAGTTCCGCGCCGCCGTCGATCAGCACGTCGGCCTGGCGCAGTTTGACCACGAAACTGGGCCGCGCATCGACGAAATGCGGATCCTCGGTTGGTTTCGCGAGCACCGTGACGTCCGCGTTGTTGCCGCCAATCTCGCGCGCGATCGAGCCATAGTCGGACAGCGTCGCGACGACGTTGATTTTGGCCTCGGCCGAAAGGAGGAGCCCAGCGAAGAGCGCACCGCCGCTGCAAAGAAGTTTGATTTTTTTCATAGGCTTAGAATTTGTGGGCGCCGTGCGCGCCGAGAATGAACTCGAACTGAAAGAAGAGGGAGTCAGCCTCGCGCGCGGCGAGAAAGTCGTTTGCCTCCAGGAAATCGTGGTTGTACTGCAAACGGATTTTCGAAAACTCGGTCGGATACCAGGTCATGTCACCCGAGACACGCGAGCGGCTCTGGCGAGCGGGATCGTCGGTAAAGGCTGAATCCTCCATGTGCAGATAGTCGCCGCGCACTCCGGCGGTCCACCCTTTTTTGAAACCCCAGATGATCTGCGAGTACATTCCCCAATCGTGGAAGGTTTCGGCCACCGGGAATGAATCATCGACCCCGCGGCCGGCTTCAAAGCGGCGATACATCGCCTCGCTTTGCCACTTGACGAAGGGAAACCCGCCCTCCGCGCGCGGCGATTTCCATTTGTAGAGAAGGTCGGCTCCGTAAATCTGCGTGCGCGTGTTGGCGCCGGTGTCGTTCGAGCCGAAGGCTCCGGAAACGCCCGCCAGGATGGTCTGCGTCGGGCTCAGGTCGACCGAGTTTTCCCAGCGCGGGACGTAAACGAAATCCTGCAATCCGCGCGCTTCCCGATCGGTCGTCAGGCGACCGTAAAAGACGCCATTGTCGCCCGGGTTGCGGAACGAGTAGCCGGTGTTACCGCGCCCGTTCTGCACTCCGAAAACAAACTGCGAATACCAGGCGACCGGCACCGTCCAGGAGATTTGCGCGCCGACTCCGCGCAGCCCGTCGGACCCGAGAAAGCGCCCATGGACGAGCGGGTCGTCGGCGAAATCCCAGGTGTGCGGATGGGTTGGATTGATTCGGCCAAAGGCGGAGAAAAATTGCCCGCCCTTGACCTGCAAACCCCATGGCAGGTCGGTCGTCTGCATGAACGCCTCCTCCAGCTCGATCTCCGTTTCGTTGTCGTTGTTGAGTTTCAGGACGATGTTGGCGAAGCCCTCGAAATAAGGGTCGACCGCACCGTCGAGCGCGATTTCCGCGTTGCGCGCATTGAAGCCGCGCTGCTGCGGGTCGTGATCGCCGACCTCGAGTTGGTCGAGGTCGCGATCGCTCGAATAGGCGAGTGAGAACACGCTGTCGAACGACAGGTTCATGTAGGTTTTTCCTCCGCCCGCGATCGTGATCGGGGCGGTGAGCGAAGCGCCGGCGCCAGTGGAGGAGATGGTCTCGGGGGAGGTCGTGACCGAGGCGTCGGTCGTTGGGAATGAACCATTCACGGGAACGGCGGCTGGGCTGTTTGGTGCGGGCGGCGCGGACGATTGTGGCGCCGAGGCGACGACTGATTCGTCGGTCGTGGGGAAGAGCGGCGGCGCGCTCGCCGCGGGCTGCGGAGTCGCCGCAGGGCTTTGGTTGGCCGCCAACGTGCCCGGTTCCGGGTTCATTTTCGCGAGGGTGTCCTGCTGCTCTTTCACCTGTTGCTGCAATGCCTTCACTGTCTCGGTGAGGGCCTGGACTTGCTGGCGCAAAACTTCGACGTCGTTAGGCGAAGGCGCCGGCGACGGGCTCTGCGCAAAAACTGCCGCCTGCGCGCCCAGCGCCGCCAGGACGATAAATAACTTTTTCACGCTTCATCTCCATTGATCGCTCCGGGCTTAGCCGGATGTTTCTCAATCACGAACGAGTGCGTCCGGCGCGTTTTGGACTCAGCGCGGCGCGGGAACGCTCGGGCGACGCTGCCGCGCGGCTGGCGCGGTCAAATCCAATCGTTAGGCGAGCGCCGGCGGCGCGTGCTCGAGACGGGAAAATTCCAGGCCCGCGGCGAGCGGCTGGAGGTATTGCGGAACAAAAACCGATGTCGAGAGCAGCGCGACCGGAGCGGCCCCGGGCGCGCCACCCGCCAGATGATCACAGGCGCCGGATAGAACGATTGTGACCGCGCATTCGTGATCTGCTCCGAGCAACTTGTGAAAGTGTTCGTGCAGGCGGGGCGCATCGGAGAGCGCGATCGCAAAAAGAAACGCGCCCATGATTCCCAACGCGGAAACGCGGCGCCAGGGCGAGACCGCACCGCGAAGAAAACCCAACCGCATGCGAACGAGTTAGCCACCGCGGCCGCATTAGGCAAGCGGGATTTATCCTGTTTGCCCAAAATCCCGCTTCTTAATGAAGGGCAAACTCGTAGAGAAGACCGAGAACACCGCTGCCGACGACGACTGGAACTACGTCCCACCTCCATTTCAACATTCCGACGAAAGCAACGATCGTGATGGTCAGTGCGAACCAGTCGACGACGTGATGTTTGGGAAAGAGCGCATTCAAAGCGAACCAGACCGCGAGATTCAAGACGACTCCGACAACCGCAGCGGTGATAGCGGAAAGTGCGGTGGTCAGTTTGATGTTGCCGCGCAATTTCTCGATGTAAGGCCCGCCCAAAAAAATCCAGAGAAAGCAGGGCGTGAACGTGACCCAGGTGGTGAGCAATGCGCCGACCGTGGCCGCGAATAACGGCGACAGACCTTGCGGATGCTGCCATCCGCCCATAAAACCAACAAATTGCAGTACCATGATAAGCGGCCCAGGTGTCGTCTCAGCGAGACCAAGCCCGTCCATCATCTGCCCCGGTTTTAGCCAGCCGTAATGAAAGAGGGCTTGTTGCGTGACGTAGGGCAAGACCGCATACGCGCCGCCGAAGGTGACGACGGCTGCTTTGCTAAAGAAAATGCCTTCTTGGAAAAGGGTGTGATTCCAGCCTAACCACAATCCGACTGCCATGACCGGCGCGAGCCAAAGGACAAGCCAGACAAGCGTGACTTTGATGGCACGGGGGAAAGAAGGCTGAGTGTGCGCCGGGGATTCCGTTTCATCGTCGAGGACCGAAGTGTTGCCGGCCTTGGCATGACCGCTGACGACATCAAATTTCGATTTCCAAAGGTAGCCGCCGAGAAATCCGATCAGGCCCGCGCCAAGGATAATAAGCGGGAAAGGCACTTTGAAGAAGAAGATCGCGACAAAGGCGAGCGCGGCGAGCGTCCACATCACTTCGTTCCTGAGCGCTTTTCGCCCGATGCGAATGACCGCGACCGCGACGATTGCCATCACCGCGGGTTTCAGCCCGTAGAAGATCGCGGCAATCCACGGGAGGTTTCCATAAGCGGCATAAACGAAACTTAGTCCCCAAAGAATAAAGATTGAGGGAATGACAAAAAAGGCCCCGGCCACTATGCCGCCCCAGGTTTTGTGAAGCAGCCAGCCGATGTAAGTGGCGAGCTGCTGCGCCTCGGGGCCCGGAAGGAGCATGCAGTAATTGAGGGCGTGCAGAAAGCGCGCCTGGCTGATCCATCGCTTTTTCTCGACCAGCTCGGTCTGCATAATCGCGATCTGGCCGGTCGGCCCGCCGAACGAGATGAAGCCGAGCCTTAACCAAAATCGGAACGCTTCCCCAAAGCTCGGGTGTTGTCTTTCGACCACCGAGCGACCTTCACTTTGTGAGGCTTCCCGGTTCATCGACGTTGCAGGAATTCGTAAAGGCCGTCGAAGCAAGCAAAGCCCGCGGTGAGAATCTCTTGATCGGTCATGGGGCTTTTTCCCCAGCCTTTGAGCACGCGATCGATCCCGATACATTCCACGCGCTGAAATTTCGCGTCGTCCAAATCAGCATCGTGAATCATTTCGCCGATTTTGCGCACGGCCTTGTCGTCGATGTCAAAGCGGCGGATTAACGTTTCAAATGTGCAAAAGGCGTCGTGGTGCGAAAACTCCACGTCCAACATGTCGAATGGAATAATGCCGGGATGCAACGGCGGGTCGGACGCGAACACAAACTTCGCTTCCGGGTCGATGAATTTGCAAATCAGCCAGGCCGAGCCAACCCGGTCAATCTCCGGCCGCGGACGGGTCTGCCAGTTTTTGCCGCGATAATCCTTCGAATCGAGCCGCGGCAACGTTTTCCTCGGAGTCTCTTCAGCCCTTCTCAAGAGCATCGCGACCTCGTGTCCGCGCGGACTATCAAAGAAATCAATCTCGCGAAGCTCGCGAAACTGGCGGGTTAACCTCTCCAGCTCCGAAGGCGCGCTTTCCGCGCTGGATTTCTTTCTCTTGGTCAGGAACGACTGCAAAGTTTTCTTCAGCGCGACATACTCCTGATCGCGCGCCGAATTAAAAAAAGAGATCACTTTTTCCTGGGTCAGACTTTCGATCTCTTGTGCACGGACGAGCGTGCAATCACCGCCGCTATCGCGGATCTTTTTC
>DATMNS010000231.1:0-2754 GCA_035568735.1 Chthoniobacterales bacterium
GTCCAGCGTCGTTTTATTGGTGGCGCCGATTTCGCGCAGCCGCGCCCCGCTCGTTTCCAGCATCTCGCCGACGCGGAATCCGCCGCCGATCTGCACCAGCTCACCGCGGGAAATGATGACCTCGCGTTTTTTCTTCGTGCAATGGCGCACGATCAGGACGAGCGCAGCCGCGCCGTTGTTCACGACGGTGGCCGCTTCGCTGCCGCAGGTGAGGGCGAGAGCGCGCTCGAGATAAGCACCGCGCGCGCCGCGGCCACCGCCCGCAATGTCGTATTCCAGATTGCTGTAGCCCGCGGCAATTTCCGCGACGCGTTGGACGGCGGCGGGACTGAGCGGCGCACGGCCGAAATTCGTGTGCAGAACGATGCCGGTGCCGTTGATGACCGGTTGGAGGCGAGTCTGGCCGAGACGAATGATCTCGGCTTCGAGATCGCGCACGATCGTTTCAAACGGGGGTACATTGCCGACGCGCCGGAGCAAGGCGAGATGTTGCCTAACGAGCTGGGTGACGAGCAGACGCGGCAAATCGGCAACGCTAAGTGCCTCGAGTAGTTTCCCGACCGCGGGGATGGCGCGGCGCTCGGTTTTCATCTCGGGAAGCGGTCGCCGCGGCGACCCGGTTTCTGCGACTCGCGGAAACCATCTTTGGTGATGGACGGCGCGCTGGGAAAAGTTCGCGACGGCGGGGTCGCCGTCGCCAGCACGCGAGTCGCGTGCGCTCCCAGGAGCTGCCGCGACCCGCTCATGATGTGGAAATGCGAATCAGTGGTTTGCGCGAGGGAAGAATTTTTCCGATGACCGCGCGGCACAGTGTCTCGTGTTCGCTTAGCAGGCGAAGGACAGCGTCGAGTTTCCGCGGCGCCACCGCCAGCAGCAAACCGCCGCTGGTTTGCGCGTCGGTCAGCAGAATGCTTTGGCGGCGGCTCGTCCTTTTCCATTCCGTGAACGCACGGGCCGTCTTGAGATTTTGCTCGGTGCCGCCCGGAATACAGCCGCGCGCGATTAACTCGAAAATTTCTTCGCTGATCGCCGGGACCTCGGGCGCGTCAATCTCCGCGCTCACGCCGCTCGCCCGGCACATGGAGGCGAGATGACCGAGGAGGCCGAAGCCAGTGACGTCGGTCGCGGCCCTAACGAGACCACGTTCGGCCAGCTCCGCGCCCACCGTGTTGATTCGCGACATGAGCTGGATGGCGGCGGCAGAAAGTTTGCGGCTCGTCAGGCCATTCTTGATTCCAGTGGTGGCGATGCCGGTGCCGAGCGGTTTCGTGAGGACGAGTCGGTCGCCGGGCCGCGCCTTCGCGTTCGTCAGCATTTTCTTGGGCGAGACAATGCCGGTCACGGCGAGACCGTAAATCGGTTCCGGGTTCCGAATGGTGTGTCCGCCGATGATGGCGCATCCAACTTCGCGCGCTTTCTCGAGGCCACCGCGCAGGATGGCGGCGATTGTTTTTTCCGAAACGAGGTCGATGGGAATTCCCAGGATGTTCAAAGCGGTAATCGGCCGGCCGCCCATTGCGAAGATGTCGGAGAGCGCGTTGGCGGCGGCGATCTGGCCGTAGGCGAACGGGTCGTCGACGATCGGGGTGAAGAAGTCGGTTGTTTGCACAAGGGCGCGGTCGCGATCGAGGCGGAAAACGCCGGCGTCATCGGCCGTGGCGGAGCCGACGAGGACATCGCGATTCGGATACTGCGGGAGCTGACGCAAAACTTGCGCCAGGGCCTGTTGGCTCAGCTTGGAAGCTCAGCCGGCGCAGGAAGAGAGCGAGGTCAGTTTACGGATTTGCTCGCGCGACATGCGGATCACCTCCTTTCGAACGGGCCGGAAATTTCTCAGGAACGCAGGAACGCAGGAAAAGGGAAGGTTGGAGAGGACCGACCAACCCCGCACCCGTCAAGGCCAAACGGCGAATTAGGCAAAAGCCAAGCCCCTGTTTTCTATTCCTGCTTTCCTGCTTTCCTGAGAGATCTTTGGGGCGGAGAGGATAGGAATCGAACCTACCTCGATCGGTGAGGACCGACGGCGATTTTGAAGATCGCGAGGGCCACCAGGCACCCTTCACTCTCCGGAAAAATAAAGAATCGCTCAGGAACGCACGAACGCAGGAAGGGGAAAGCTGGCAAGGATCAACCGACACTCTCGAGTAGGAGGCCAAACCGCGAAGCCTGCAAAAATTCAGCCCCGCCGTCTGTTTCCTGCTTTCCTGCTTTCCTGAGAGATCCTTAGCCTTTTGCTTTCTTGATCTGCCTAACGAGGGCGTCGAAATCCGGCCATTCGCCGGAGTCCAGCTTGGAATGGAGCGTTTTGCCATGGGCACTGACTTCGAAGGCGCCGCCGCTCGATGGGACGAGAGTGAGCGACGCGATGCGATCGCCGAGCTCGAGAATCTTAGCCGCCAAACTGACGGCTTTGGGCGCGTAGTTTCAAACGCTGCAATACTCGATCCGGACTTCGGTTTTCATCGCTCCCTCCTTTCCCCTCACGAGATTAACGGGAAGCAAACGCGGGTCAAGACGTAGCCGCTTCGCTCTGCGACGCGCAGGAGTGGCGTCCACTTGAGGATCGGCCTCGTGTTTCCCGCGGGGAAACGTCTACAACAAGCGAAGGGGAACGCGTCGGATGGCCGCTCGTCAGGCGGCGACGGCGTTGGCGGCGCGTTTGCGGGCCGTCGCGTCGAGCACCCGCTTGCGCAGGCGCAGGGACTTGGGGGTGACCTCGACGTACTCGTCGGCGCTGATGTACTCGATCGCCCG
>DATMNS010000232.1:0-3553 GCA_035568735.1 Chthoniobacterales bacterium
GCTGGCGAGAATCGCGACCAGCAGCCAGATGAGATGTTTTGTCTCGGGAAGCCGGGTCAGGAAGTCGTAGCGCAGCGCGATCAAGGCGCCCGTGATGCTAATGAGCGCGACCAACCCGACCATGCGATCAAAGACGACCGCGAGGAGCGCGCCGGTCGCCTTGCCCGGTGTCTCCTTGAGCAGGAGATAGCTCTTCATGATGTCACCGCCCGTGCCCCCGGGCAGAAACTGATTATAAAACATCCCGATCAGGAAAAGGCCCGAGACGCGCGGCATGCTGAGATGGATCCGCTGCACCCTGAGCAGGATCCACCAACGCACGGCGGCGGCGAACTCCACCAGAAAATAGGCGGCCAATGCGGCGACGACCCAGCGATAATCGGCCATCCTCAGCGCGACGGCCATCTGCGCGCGTTTGTGCGGGTCGTGAAAGACCCAGATCAGCACAGCGATCGTGACCGCAACCTGGAGAAGCGAAAGGAGAATTTTTTTCATTCGCCGAAGCGCTCTTTCCAAACGGTGACGGAGTGGCGGATTTCTTCCACCGTTCTGCGCGGGCTCATTTCCCAGACAAATAAGCAGGTCGGCGGCAGGAGCGGAACCAGTTTTTCCAAGTCGACGTTACCGGCAAAGGGAGGCTGATGGTCCTGCGCCGGCCAGACGCAATCCTGGACGTGACAGCCCAGCGTGCGCGGCCCGATCGCGCGCAACCACTCCTCGTGATCGACAAAGCCGAGGTTTTCCTTGATCTGGAGGTGGCCGAAGTCGTGCCAATAGCCGACCTGCGGCGAGTCCAGTTCGTCCAGCAGCGGAATGATTTCGCGTTCGCTCGGGATTTCCTCGTAGCCCCGGCGACCTTCGATGCCGAGCCGAATATTTTTCGCGGCCGCGTGCTCCATGATTGGCTTCAGGCATTCTTTGACGTTCTCGAGATAAGCCGGCGCGGCCGCTTCGCGCTTCGCCACCGCGTCGACTTTCCGCCGGACGTATGCGCGCGAATACATTTCGCCCGCTTGGGCCAGCGCGATGAGCGGCTCGGTCACGGGCTTGATCGGCACCCGACCAAGATGGAGCACGACAAAGGGCGCCCCGAAGAGCGCCGCGAAATCGATCGTCTGCAACGTCTGCCGGATGGCGCGCTGGCGCTCGCGCGGGGAGGTGTTCGAGAAAGTGTAGCAATCGGGCGACGCCCCCATCACTTCCACCGGCAACGGGCAGAAATTGTGCAGGCTGCTAAAGCGCACCTCGCCCGCTTCGAACATTTCTTGGATGCCCGGCATGAGCGAGATGCGGATGCCGTGACCGAGCTCGATGAGGTCAAACCCGAGTTCGGTTTTGATCTCGCGCAGCATTTCATCGCCGGCGGTGTGGCGGCTGGAATTCCAGCAGGTGGAAAAGGAAAGCATGCGTTTGCCTAACGACTAGGACACCGTCGCCACTTCCGGGACCGTCGCGCTCGTCCGCGCGGTGGGCGTGTCGTTCAGCCGCCGGCCGATCCGGCTGAGAATGAAAATCGCCGCCACCCCATAACCAATCGCCGAGACGACGAGCGCGGTGCGCATCCCGATCGCGTCCGCCAGGCTGGTCACACCGAGGCCGGCGATCGGCATGAGGCCGAAAAAGCTCAGGCCCATCACGGCCGAGACGCGGCCGCGGAGATGCGAAGGCGCGCGCTCCTGCACAATCGTGTTCGAGAGACCGAAGATGAGGGAGAGGCCAAACGAAATCACGACGAGCGACGCGGCGGCGAAAACGAACGCGTGCACCCGGCTGAGCCCGAGCGCGGAAACCGAGACCGCGAGCGCCGCGGCCATCATCCCACCGAGGCGGCGGGGGGGAGGAATCGAAACCAAAGTGATCGCGCCGCAGACCGAGCCGACGCCCGAGAATGCCATCAGGTATCCGAGAAGATTCGGACCGAAATGGAGGACATCGCGCACGTAAAGCGGCATCATGACAGAGACAGTGGGGAAAATAAAAATCGTCATGCTGGCGATCATGCCGACCATCGCAAGGCTCGGTTTGTCGGCACGGATATAGCGAAAACCGTCTTTGATCCCACTGGCGCGTTGCGCCTCCTCCTCCTGGCTCCCGACCGGGCGCGGCGGCAGGGAAAGGAGCGCGATGATGAAAGCGACAAAGGAGAACGCGTTGACAAAAAATGCCATCGCGGCGCCCCAGATGGCAACGATTACGCCGCCGACCGAAGGACCGACCAGCCGGGCGCCGTGAAAAACCGCGCGATCGAGGGCCACCGCCCCGGCGATTTCCTCCCGCCTAACGAGTTCCGGAACGAGGGCGGAAAGCGCGGGATGTTCGAAGGCAAAGGCAATGCCTAACAATCCCGCGACGGCGATGATGTGCCAGATCTGGATGCGCCCGGTGAATATGAGGAAACCGACGACCAGGGCGAGCACGATTTGCACTACCTGCGTCCAGACCAGGATCCGGCGCTTGTCGAACTGATCGGCGACCGAACCGCCAAACATGGTGAGGAAAATCATCGGCAGGCCGGCGGCGAAATTGACCATCCCGAGCATGATCGCCTTGTCCGTCAGCGTGCTCATGACCCAGCCCTGGGCCATGACCTGCATCCAGGTGCCGGTGTCGGAAATGGAGGTGCCGATGAGATAGCGGCGGAATGGCCCCGCGTGGAGCAAGGCCAGGGCTTCGCGTCTCCAGGATTTGGCTCCGGCCTTCATCGGAAGCAACAGATACGCGGTGAAGGGCGGAGCCGCAACGCACCGCCAGCAAGGCAAGCCGGGCCGTCTTATTTCGCCGGCGCAGTCCCGACGAGGTGCAGATAAACGGACTTCCGGGGCCGCTTTTTGTGTTCCCGCGGCCGCCGCGCGGTCGAGGGCGCGGCGTGTGCGAGCGGGGTGGGTGGCGACGCCTGAGCAGCCGGCAGGCCGGCGGCGGGAACCGGCGCCGTGGCCGCCTTATTGTTAGGCAAAGGCCCCGGCGCGGCCAGAGTTACGGCCTCCGCCAACGGCTGCCCAACGGCCCCGGGTTTGGAGTTGATCTGAATCGGAGGCGCCTCCTTGCCATCGAGCAGGTTGCTCAAGCGGAAGAGCGCCGCCATCATGTCGATCGCGTTCGGATTGAAGATATCGCCGTGCCCGTTGAGGATTTCCTTCGGCACTCGCACGATCCAAAAGGGCGAGCGCTGCGATGGATTGCCGGTGTAATTCAGCCGCCACCAGTTCCAGGGTGTTTTCTCTCCGTTGCTCAGCTCTGCGCCGCCGGTCGCGAAAATTGGGGTTGCCTGCGCGTCCGCGCCGCTCGCCGGCAGCGCCTGGGGATTTTCCAGGTTTTCCTCGAACGCACGCGGCTCCTCGGCGACCGGCGCCGTCATGTCCAGCGGCACAATCCGGTGATCGAGCAGCAAGTTATTATGGCCCGGAGTGTGCGTGAAAAACAACCTTTGATCGACCGGCGCGCCGCCCGTCTCGGGACCTGAGTAGTCGCGGTAGAGCTTGCCCACGCCGAAGAGCGTCGCCCCGACCGGAAAGGCCACCCCGGTGGCCTGATCGGTCTCCGAGGTCACCGAGAT